>JAYTGQ010000280.1:0-2241 GCA_043733345.1 Schlesneria sp. | reverse complement strand
TTTCGGTCCAGACCGCGTTGCCCGAAAGAGCGTATCGTCCGACCAAGCCATGATCGGCGGCACCAATCATCTCGCGGGAAGTGGCGAGCAGTTGGAGGTATCTCAACGGACGAACGGACTCGAACCGACTGTACTTTTTGTTCTCGGATGAGAGGACCATGTTCACGCCGTTGGCCATCGCGACAGCGACGTGCGTCCCGTGCGGATCGACGGAGATTGCCGTCACCTCATCGGGCATCTCGCGTGTCCAACTGAACTGCAATTTGCGATCGAACCAGCCGACCATCACGTTGTCGAAGGCCGCTGCGCCGACGGTCCCGTTGTCGGACCAGGCGACTCGCTGAAACTGATGGCGCGTGCGCGTCTGCGACTGAACGTGGCCGCGACGATCCAGCAGAGACAGCGTGCCCGACGCATCGGCTGCGATGACTTCGCCCGTCTCGCGGCCCAGTCGGATGTCGGCCAGCGGAGCATCGACCGTAAACGACCAACGGAGCGTCGGTGAGACGCCCCGTCCGGTGTAAACCCAGTCGTCGGTCGCTCCGTCATTCATCGTTTGGCCATCTGTTTGCGGAGGACTTCCAGCCCCGCTTCCACATCTCGGTCGTCATCCAGTGAGTCTTTGCGGCGACCTCGTTTGGCCGAAGCGGGCGTCGTGTCTTCCGGGATCGTGATATCGGGCTTGATCCCGATCTTGCCGAAGGTCTCACCGTTGGGAGCGTAGAACTTGGCGGTTGTCAGGCGGAAACCGGAGTCCGCTTGGCCGGGGAGGATGCTCTGCACCGACCACTTGCCGTAGGTCTTGCGGCCCACGATGGTCGCTCGGTGATGATCTCGCACCGCTCCGGCCACGATCTCACTGGCACTGGCACTGTCGCCGTCGGTCAGCAGAACCAGCGGCACGTTCCACGTCCCTTTGGCGTGAGCTTCGTAGATCGAGTTCTGATCGGTGGTGCGTCCCTTCGTCGAGACCAGCACGCCGTCGGCGATGAACCGGTCGAGTACTTCCACGGCGGAGTTCAGCAGTCCACCCGGATTGCCTCGCACGTCCCAAATCAGAGCCTTCATCCCTTCGCGATTCAGCTTCAGCAAGGCGGCATCGAGCTCCTCGACCGTGTTCTTCTGAAAGCCGGTCATGCGAATGTAGCCGATGCCATTGCTACGGTCGATGATCTTCGCGATCGGGATGCTCTTCACTTTCACGGCTCGTCGCATGAGCGTCGTGACTTGTTCTTTGCCCGTGGCGGGATCGAGTAATGTCAGGCGGAGACGTGTCCCGTCTTTCCCTTGCAGCAACTGAGCCGCTTCCTCGGTGGACATCTTGCGGCTGTCTTTGTCGTTGATCGCCACGATGATTTCGCCAGCAGTCGCTCCCCCTTCTTCGGCGGGGCTGTCGGCCAGCACGTTCATCAACAGCAAGCCCTTGCCGGACTCTTCCTTCATCTCGATTCCGATCCCAACGAACTCACCGTCGATGTTGTTGTAGAGATCATCGAGTTTTCCGGGCGTGAGATAGCTGCTGTAGTCGTCGAGCGAGTTGCAGCCGCCGAAGACGAATTCCATGACGACGGCCGCAGGTGCCAAGCCGAGTTCGCGTTGAGTCAGATCACACAATTCGGCCACCGTACGGCGAGCCTGATCGTGACTGGACACCTGTTTGTTCCAGTAAGTTTCTCGCAGTGTCCGGCGGACCTTCGAAACCCGCGCCGGTTCCACGTTCGGCAGGTTGCGATGCAGAAACTTCTCGTTAGCGAGCGCGAAGTACAAACTTTCGGTCCCGTGGGCGAGGACATTCGTCGGGGTGACGTTCTCCACGTAGTAACGTCTCACCTTTTCAAGCATGTCGTCGAAGTACGACATCGCCTCAGGCTGCGACAGCAGCAGCAATCGATCCAGAAATGTTTTGTCGGCATAGCGGCGGTCGATGGAGAATTGTCTCTTGGACTGCCGCAAGCCCGATTGAAACGACTCATTTTCGGGCCACGTCTTAAGCGACTTGTCGAAGTGCTCGATGGCTTCCGCCCAGCGGCGTTCGGTTCGTAGTTCGTTCCCGACCTGCTGGGCCTGCTGCTCATTGTCGGCAACAATTCGAGCCGAGGAACCGCCAGCATAAACCACTCGCATCGGTGATCCGACGCCACTGGCGGCGACGGCAGTTGTCAGCGCGACAATTGACCGTCGAAAGAGCGTAGAGAAAGACATGAAAGCCCCCTCGGATTCGTTGAACCAAACGACACGCCG
>JAYTGQ010000279.1:0-2242 GCA_043733345.1 Schlesneria sp. | reverse complement strand
CGGGGGGGCCGAGGGGGGCGTACCCAAGACTCCACGCACCCTACCGTGGCGGCGATCTCCCTCTGAACGGTCTCTCAAGTCGGCTTTTCAGATCGCCGGCTGGTGCGGTCGAGGGCACGCTTCACGCGCTTCCACAGCGCGGCGTTGTTGAGTCGCTCCAGCCCGAGTGCTTTCAGGCAGCGCTCTTTCGTCGGGTACTTTCCCGTTCGCCACGCTGCAATGATCTGCTCCTCTTCCGCTTCGGTCGCCCGCTGCGATCCCGCGTCATGGTCGCTCGGCATATTCCCAACGTCGGGCATCGCCGTCTTTTCTGCGGCCTGAGTTTGCTGCACGTCGCCCGCACTCGTCGCCGAATTGTCTGCCGTCGTCATCGTCTCTGTCCTGCGTGAAGTTGTTCGTCGGAAGTCGTTGTCGTGTTCGTGCCAGACTTGTCCGCGACGCGAAACGTCACCAATGTAGCGTCGCGCTCCCGATTCTGCCGTATGACTCGTGATGGCCAGATTTACCTCGGGAGAGAATGCCGAAACGACTTCGTCGCGCAGGAGTTCATTCCGAGTTGGCCCGACAAAGTGGAAGCTCTGCGCCACGCGGCCAAAGTCTGCGACGTGTGAACTGAAGTCCGGTGATCTGAAGTCCGGCTTAGCTTTGTTAGCCGGACTTCCCACCGGGGCGGTACTCCTCTGAGAGAAGTCCGGCTTTAGGAAAAGCCGGACTTCGAGATTCCCGCCCTTTACGTCACTGCGGCTCGGCCTGACTCCACGGCGGCGGGCCGGGATCGGCTTTGGGATCGGCGAGGCGTTTTCTGGCGAAGGCCACATGGGCGGAGACCTCTTCGTTGTCTTCGTAGAGCGTCTTGATGCTCGTCCAAATCGCTTCCGCTTCGCTGAGCTTGCGACTCGTTTTGGAGGCTTCCGCATTCTTGAGTCGCGTGTTCAGGAACGAGGCCAGCGTCTCATCGCCGGCTTGCGCCACGATCTTGTCCACTTCATCCTGAGCCAGCAGAACGTAGACCCGGAGTTCCTCGGTCGTCTTGAAGAGTTCGACAATCGAGCGGTACTTGCGGAGTGCGGTGACGCGATCCCCAAACTTCAGAAATTGCTCGGCATTGAGGAACTGAAGTTCGGCCTCGTTCAGCGGCGGCTGTCGAAGTTTGACGCGCGCCCGCATCTTGCCGAGCGTCTCTTCCTTATCGACATCCACGATGAGTGTCTGTGCGCGGTCGGCATGCTTGCCGTTGGGAAACTGTTTCAACAACGGCCTGAGTTGTCCGTCGCGCGCCCGAACGTGATCGAGCGTGAACTCGGACTTCATGAGCTGCTCGGCCCGCGCCATCAGCGCCTCTTCGCTCGGCCACCAAGCGTTCCAAAGGGTCCAAGCGCTGCCGCTCACAACCAGTGACAGACACAACCCGAGGAACCACGTTCGTTCGTAGAACTGGCTGGTGTCTTTTTTTTTCTTCTTTTTCTTGGTCTTGCCGAGGGCCGACTTCAACTCTGCGATGTCACGCGCACTGGCGATGACCGTCGAGGCGGTGGCTGCTTCCAAGGCTTCGGCCGCCATACTCTTTTGTTCGGTGATCTTGCGTCGGACGCCTTCAATTTTCGTTTGGACATCGAGTGCATCAAAGGGACGCTCGTGAGGATCCTTTTCCAGCAGATTGAAAATCAGGTCTTCGACAAACATGGGGCAGTCGGGAACCAGTGACGTGATGCGCGGCGGCTCCTCCTGCAAGTGCATCATCAGCATCTCGCCCTGATTCTCGCACTGGAACGGAGTCTCACCCGCGATCATCTCGAACAGTACACAGCCGAGAGCGTAGAGGTCCGTCTTCTTATCGACGGGCGGTTTGCCCCGAATCTGCTCGGGAGCCATGTAGGCATACGTGCCGACGGTTTTACCTGCGGCGGTCAATGCGGTGGCGGTCGTGTCGCGGGCGATGCCGAAGTCGGTCAGCTTGACCCGGCCCTCGGGGGTGACGAGGATGTTGGCCGGCTTGACGTCGCGGTGGACGACGCCGCCAGCGTGGGCGGCAGCGAGCGCGAGCGCGGCCTGGCCCACGATCGCGCGGGTCCGGGCGGCCGGCACCGGGCCGCCGGCGATGACCTGCGAGAGCGGTTGGCCCTCGACGAGCTCCATGACGAGGTAGGCCGCGCCGTCGTCCTCGCCGTAGTCGTAGACCTGCGCGATGTTGGGGTGCGACAGCGATGCCGTATGCCGTGCCTCGTCGCGGAAGCGGTCGGCG
>JAYTGQ010000278.1:0-6390 GCA_043733345.1 Schlesneria sp. | reverse complement strand
ACGCTTCCGACAGAAGTTCGGTTTGCAGTGGGGTAGGTTTGTAACCTGCCCGTGATTCACGGCATTTCGGGCAGGTTACAAACCTGCCCCACGACTTTTGTCGGTCACGTCTTCAAGGGATTGATGACCGTGACCGAATCGTAGACGACTCCGTCACCCATGTCCTCGGAGTAGAGCGTATCGACGCCTGCCTCAATGCACGCGGCAAGGAGCAGGCTGTCCCAGTGCGAAAGGCTGTAGCGCGCGACCAGTCGTCGCGAGACCTGCAATGTTGCGGGCGTGGGCAACACCAGATCAAACAACTCCAGTACGTCTTCAAATTCCTCATCCACTCGCTGCGAGTCGATTCGCCCCTGAGCCTGCCAGCGACGCAACGCCTGGAGAAACTCGGTGGCCACCTGCCAAATCAGTCGTGTCTGCGCAGGCTGTTGTGTTAGCCCCGCGATCAATGCTTTGGCCAACGGTTGTTTGACCGGCTGCCCCTCGTCGATGGCATACACGAGGATGTTGGTGTCAACGGCGTTCATGCAACTCATCCCGTGAGAACGTCTGTCCCGAGACGATGGGGCGACACTGGGCACGCTCTTGGATTCGCTGCCACGCCGCCGCACTCTTCCTCCGCTGCTGCGCATCAGATTCGGCAGCGACCGCCGCAGGACTGATTGCGATTCGGACACGAAGGCAATCAGGCAGCGTGAGCGGCGCATCCAGTTTCAACTCGCCCCTCATCACCGTGGCATCGACCAGTGTTTCCGTCAGCAACATTTGAATCCCCCGTCAGAAAAGAGTGCCAGTTTCTTGAGCTGGCATGACCGCACTCGGTAACCATTGTCGCGCAGGATCAATCGCGTTCTAACAGCGTGTTGAAAAACGTAGGGTAAGCCTCTGGCTTGCCCCATTTTCAACTGCATTCACGGGCAAGCGAGACGCTTACCCTACGTTTTTCCACAGGCTGCTAGCCGTCCAACATGTGGGTCTGAATTGCCTCTCCTACAGGGTTATTCATTCGGCGGCTGTCATCGCCGCGAAACCGTCCCATTCCGGGTGAGATTCATTCCCACCAAATCAGCGTCAAACAGTGTGGCCGGGAAGGCTTCCCGCGTCTATGAAGAGCGGCTGAACTCTCGATCACAATTCTCTCATCATCTCGCATTCCTAGCGTGAAGGTCTGATTGTGGAGCATGGTGTCCGAAAGCCGGTGGTCTCGCTCGCCCCTTCCCGGCCCCTGTTGGTCGTGATTCACGATTTCTCGCCGGTGTTTGTGCGGGAGCTGAGCACGATTGTCGAGACGTTGTTGCCGATCGTGGGCCAACAACTGTCGGTGGCGGTGGTGCCGTGTTGGCAGGGGTGTTCGAGTGGCAACCGGGACGAAGGCTATCGGGAATTGTTGGGCCTCGCGCGGGAGCGGCTGTTGCACGGTTGGACGCATCAGAGCCGCGACTCACTGCGACCGATCTCGGTGCTGACGGGGCGGGCGGACGAGTTCCGGGGTCTCGACGCCGCGACCATTCTTCAGCGGATCGAGGCCGCGCAGACCGAGTTCACGGAGTTGACGGGTGAGGTCGCTCAGGGACTGCTTCCACCCGCGTGGCAGTTGCCGATTCGCTCGACCGAACTGGAATCGCTTCGTTTCGTGATGCGGTTTCGCGGACTCGAATGCTGCCACGACCCGAACCGCGTTCTTCCGCTGGTGACGTGGTCGTGGGATTGGGGGCGCTGGGGTTGGCTGTCTCGCGGCGGCGAGCTGGTCGGCAGCCTGTTGAGTTGGCGTGATCCCACGGCGATTCCGTGCATCGCGATCCATCCGGCGGACGTGTCGCGCGGTTGTCTGCCTCACGCCGTCAGAGTCATTCGTCAGTTGCTCGACTCGGGACATGAGCCGACGACCGCGACGCAGTTGATGTCTGATGCGGGAGCGATGTTGGTGGGAGCAAGCTCAACATGAAGTGGCTGGCTGACCGAATCATGGTTCATCGGGCGACGGCGCTGTTCGACCGAGTCGGCCCGCATCTGCCCGGAACGGGGACGATCGCCGACCTCGGTTCGGGAACCGGTCACAACGCCGAAGAGATTCGTCGTCGCACGACACTCTCGGTGCGTGAGTTCGATGTCGCCGATCTGCATTGGGTGGGACCGGGGCCGGTGATCGTCGAAGGCAACCGAGTCCCGGTTGAAGACGGCGCGTTCGAGGGGCTGTTGCTGCTGTTCGTGCTGCAATACTTGGACTCACCGCACGAATTGTTTTCGGAAGTGCGTCGCGTTTCCTGCGGGCCGGTGATCGTGGTGCAATCGGTCTATCGCGGCTGGTGGGGGCGGACGGTACTGGGGCTGCGTGAGTTCGTGTGGGGTCGCTTGGCTCTGCGCGTGGCCGTTGGCTTGCGTGTGCTTCAGCCTGTGGAATGCCCGCTGTCACCGCGTCGCTACTTCACTCGCCCTGAACTGCATCGATTGTTTGACGCGGCGGGGCTGGTGGTTGTGAAGTGTCAGCCCGCCGAGTGGATTGGCTTGGGAGTGAGTCGCGACCTGTACGTCTTGGAGTGCAGAGCCAATTCTTTTTGATCCGCACAGGATGCTGTAGGGTGGGACCAGCGGCGCTTCGTCGCGCCGGCCCACCATGATTTCGCGTGATTGCATGAGGGTGGGCCGGCGCTCGAAGCGAGCTGGTCCCACCCTACATTGAATACGGCGATAGCCCAGGCTGGAGGCGAAGAAATCATGAGTCCGTGTCTCGTCTCCGTCATCATCCCGGCCCGCAACGAACAGCGGCTGATCGGCTCCACGCTGAATTGCGTCTTGCAGGCGACGCGACATCTCGGCCCGACCGCTTCCGAAATCATCGTCGTTGATAACGACAGCGGGGACGGGACGTGGGATGTCCTCCAATGCTATGCGGCCGATCACGGTGTCGCGGTGTTGCGACTCGATCAACTCGGAGCGGCTCGCGCCCGCAATCATGGGCGGAGACACGCCACGGGCCGGATCCTGGTGTTCCTCGACGCCGACACGCACGTCTCGCCCGACTGCTTGCAGCGCATCATGGCTCATTGTGAGCAGGGTGGCATTGAAGCGGGGATCACTCGGCTGGCGGGACTCGACGGTGGTCTGCGAGCACGCCTGTGGTGGCTCTTCTGGGAACACGTTCGCCGATTGCCGCTCTCTCGGGCGAAGGCGATGCCCGCGCTGATGTTCTGCACAGCGTCGGTCTTCGATGAGTTCGGCCCGTTCGACGAAGCGGTCGCGATCGGCGAGGAATGGCCGATCCTCGCCAGCCTTTATCACCACCGCCCGCACCGTTTCGTGTACGACCGCTCGATCACCGCCCTCAGTTCCAGTCGCCGCATGGAGGCTCAGCCGTTCGGCTACGCGCGCACGTTCTTCAAGTATGTCTGGGCCATCCTGCATCGGAGCGGAAGAGTGAACTACTCGGATCGGGTTCGCTGAATGATCGCCTCCGACTTTGATCGCCTGTTGCACGAAGCCCGACGCCGGACAGGCCGCATCCTGGCAAGTGGTCGGCTGCATCGGATTCAGTACGCCCGCGTCGATGGTGTCGAGATCGTGTTGAAGTCGCGGCGACTGGGCAGCCATCTCGCCATCGTTGTTGGCAACCTGTACCTGCGTCTGCAACGCAGCGACGTGGAAGTGTTGACGAATGATCCGTGGCTGCGATGGGAGTTGGCCGTCGAGGCTGCGACGAACGGGGGCGTCGTCATCCCCATTCTTCCGAGTCCTCACGAAAGCTTCCGCGGCCTGATCAGCCGCGCCTGCCCCGGCCTGCCGCTCCGGAACATCTTGATCGATCCCACAGGCGGGCTCGATGAGAAGTTCGCTGCGATCCGTTGGGCGATGGCGGCACTCCATCAACTCCATCGCCACCGAGCCGACTGGGGGAACGGAGTCCGGCAATCGCTCAGTCACGGAGATGCCACCGTGAACAACGTCCTCGTCAATTTGAAAACTCAGTCCGCGCGTTGGATCGACTTCGACACGAGACACCTCCCGCATCTGCCCGAACCCGATCGACACGCGGATGACCTGCGGGCGCTGATCTACTCCGCAGCCGCGCACCTGCCTCAGTCCTGCTTTGCCCCTCTGGCGGCGGAGTTCGTTGCCTCCAGCCCGACCTCCACCGTTCATCGGTTTCGCCAACGACTCACGACCGACTGGCGCAGACTCAACACGTTCCAGCTTGCCCAAGCACCGTTGTCATGGAAGGACTCACTCGCGTTGTCTCAAGCACTGCTGCAATTCCGCTCCGAGCCGTGAAGATTTGCGACGTGCCGCGACGTGCCGCGACGTGTCGCTTGCCGATCAGAGTGCCCGATTGGAAGACGGCACGAGAACTTGCTCACCGAAAGGCCCCCTTTCCGGCGAGGGGTGTGGTGGCTACCATCCGGCCCGAACAAATTCGCTGCCTTGCACCAGAATGGGCGGCTTTGATTTCGATGGCCTCCTGTTGGCGGAAGTTTCATGCACGACACGATCCTCACACAGAAGCTGCTGACGGTGCTGCTCGCGGCGCTGATGGCGTGTCCTTCGTGGGCGCTGCGTGATTGCTGCTGTACTCGCGGTGTTCGACGGGCTGAGGCCGCGTCCTGCTGTTCGGTGCCGAAGAAGGTGGAGACGAAACAACGCGTTTCGTCCTGCTGTGCCGCTCGAATGAAGTCGGCCTCGTGCGCGACGACCATCGTCAAGTCAAAGGCCAATCCGCAACAGTCGAATTGCCGACCTGTCTCGTCGTGCCGCTGCCATCAGGCGACAACCGTGGCGACGCTGACGAAGCCGATTCTCATAGAGTCGTTCGGCAAGGGTGATCGCATGACCGTCGCGAAGCCTCCCGTTTGGACGGTCGAGGCTCGGATGGCCGCATCGCGAATGTTGCCGAGTATGGACGGGGCCGGAGCCGGACTCGATGGCCCTGCGGGGCGGTGCGTCCGCCTCTGTCGCTGGCTGACGTGATGCGGTCCCGCCGCGGGTCTGCTCCCAGAGGCAGTTTCAAAACCTGTTTTTGCCTCAAACAACTAGCCCGACGCGCAAGCGAGGGCTGGATCTTCGATGACGGTGAAGCCCTCGCTTGCGCGTCGGGCTGGTTTTGAAACGCGATCTCGACAGCGTGACCGTTCCTGCGGGTACGCACACTTCTCGTGTGCCCCCGAAAATGGCGATTCACCGGGCCGCTTCAGTGTGAGGCGTCTTGATCCTGAATGTGATTCGCCGGTGAGAGTTCTTGTCGAAACGAAAGAGGTTCTGCCATGTCGATCCGAAATTTGAGTGTCCTGTTTTCCGCCGTGTTGGCCGTCGGTCTCGTCGCTTATGCCGCCGACGAAAAGGCCAAGCCTTTCAAGGCCACCTGTCCCGTGAGCGGCAAGCCCGCCTTGGAAGACAAGACGGTCGATTACAAGGGGGCCAAGGTCTACTTCTGCTGTGAAAACTGCCCCAAGGCGTTTGAGAAGGACACGGCCAAGTACGCCACCAAGGCCAATCAGCAGTTGGTTGCCACCGGACAGGCGACTCAGGCCAAGTGTCCGCTGTCGGGTGGCCCCTTGAACGCCGAGAAGACCGTGGAAGTCGGCGGCGTCAAAGTCACTTTCTGCTGTGAGAAATGTCAGGGCAAGGTCGCCGAAGCTAAGGGCGATGCTCAGGCCGAACTGGTCTTCAGTGACGCCGCTTTCGCCAAGGCATTTGAAGTGAAGAAGGTTGTCGCGAAGTAGTGTTCGCCCGGTATGACACTCGCCAACGCACGATCAGGACTCGGACGCTCAATACGTCCGAGTCTTTTCGTTGGCGAGGTGCCTCGTCAGTCCTCGATCAAGCGACCCCACCGGGCTGGCCCCGGTGGCTCGCGGGCTTCTGCACGACTCACGTTGGGTTTCCAGTGAAGTCACAAGTAGTGCAAAAACCTAAATCCACCGGGGCAAGCCCATTGGTCTCTACACAATTCAGAGCAGGCATCCTTCGTTGATGTGTTCGGCTCTGGCTTCAGCTCTTCATCCGTGCCCCGGCTTTGCTTCGGCAAGAGCGTCGTGCAGTTTCCACCGCTCCTCGCCGAGCACACGTTTACCGTCGGTGGCGTCAACGTGCGTAGCGTAGAGCTCATCGCCGTGCTCACGGCCATCGTCCTCATGCTCGCGCTCCAGTTTCTCGTCTACCGCACCAAGATCGGCATGGCCATGCGGGCGGTGTCGATCGACCACAACGTCGCAGGCCTCATGGGAATTCCCGTCGACCGCGTGATCGCGCTCACCTTCGTGATCGGTAGCGCCCTCGCCGCCGCCGCCGGCCTCCTCGTCGGTGTCACCTACGGCCAGATCAAGCAGCCTGCCGACTCCTCCTGGATCCTCTACGGCCTCAAAGCCTTCGTCGCCGCGGTCATCGGCGGCATCGGCAACG
>JAYTGQ010000277.1:0-16095 GCA_043733345.1 Schlesneria sp. | reverse complement strand
TCTCGCAGTACTTCAGCAGCTTTTGAGCGGTCTCGTTGTCGTACTCGCCCGAGTTGAACAAACACGCGATGGCGGCGGCACTGATGGGCGGTCGCGATCCGCCGCCGCGAATGCTGTACTGCACTCCGCCATCCGGAGCCATGCACTTGCGGATGTATTCGACGGCCCGATCGACGACCTCTTTGGGGACGGGAATTCCCGCGTTGCGACAGGCTCGCAGGCCCTGGACCTGCGTCACACAGGTCGATCCCTCATCAAAATTGTTTCCGTCCTTGGCCGACACGTAGCCCCAGCCGCCGTCGGGAGTCTGAGCCTCACCGCAGAACTGCACGGCCTTGGTGAGGACTTCCTTCAGCCGCTCGCGCCGCCGGGCATCCTCTTCCTCGCCGAAGACTTGCGACAGAAAGAGCATCGAGAACCCGTGGCCGTAGGTGTAGTGATAGTCGTGCTTGTAGCCGATCAGCCCGTTCGGCTGGGCCGTCTCGATGAGATAGTCCACTGCCGCTGAGATTGGTTTCGCGTACTTGCCGCGCGTGGTCGTCGAGCCTTCGCACAGCATCGCGTTCCCGGCCAGGGCCGTCATCGCCACGCGGTACTGCCCCTGATTGGCCTCCCAATAACCCTGTCGATGCTGCTCACCGACGAGCCAGTCCAGCCCCTTCTGAGCGGCCAGTTTGACCTTGGGATCTTTCTTCTCAGCGCGCGCCAGACTCGGGACAAGCACACACGCGACCAGAGCCAACACGAGAATCCAGCGACGCGACATCAGATCACCTCCACGATGAGAACCGATTCACCGGCCGCCCCCTCGAACGCGGTTCAGCCAGCCTGCTCCAGCACGCGCAACACTGTAGGCCGTCCCCGAAGCGATGACTAGATGGCGATCCTGTGTCGGCTCTTTGAGGGTGCGGTTGCTGATTGGTGGTCAGGCCATTCAGGCCCGGAATCGAGCGTTCTGGTTCCCTCCCCTCGACGGGGAGGGTTAGGAAGAGGGGCGAGTGGTGAATCAATTTGACCATCTTCGCCCCTCCCTAACCCTGGCTCTCCCTGCCGAGGGGGAGAGAGGAAAGTCCAAGAACGCGGGAAGTTGTTTCGAGCCATTTTCTAAAGGCCGATGGTACTGGATTTGAAACTGGCGATGATCGGCACTGCCTGGGCAGCGCGATGAGGCACTCTCGATCAGGAGTCACATTGGCAGAGGTGCGTGGACTCCTTCGTGTTCCAAACACGACTCTTTGAGTCCAGTTTTGGAAGAGATTGCAAAGTGCTAATTGGTAATTGCAAAGGCTCATCCGGTGTTTCGGGGAGGTCACTGAAGAGGGGCCTCCCATTCCTGCAGAAATCCGTTTCCTCCGACGAAAGGGTTCTGAGCGTCTCTGTTTTTAGCCCGGAGGGCGGCAGGTCGTAGCCCACGGCGTGAGCCGTGGGTGAGTCCGACAACGACATCTGGAAGCCCTGAAAGGGCGACACTGTCGTGGTCTCACTCGCGAATGCCGCGTGAAACGGAGATCGGATGTGTCGCCCCTCCGGGGCTGGGCCGTGGGAGTGTTCCTGTTCCCACGGCTCACGCCGTGGGCTACGACCTGCCGCCCTCCGGGCTAAGAACGGAGACTCACCACGAATTCGACCGATGAACCACAAATCATCTGGCAACGAGGGTGTCGTCCAGCCACTGGGAGTGACCTCCCCGAAACACCGGATGAGCCATTGCAAATTGATAATTGAGTGGCACTCGCAACCAGACGTTCGCTTTCAATTAGCAATTAGCAATCGCCTTCCTTCGTTGGTCTGAGGCGCAGCCCTCGCTGGAGTCTTCGGGACGCACGGTGATCGGCAGCTTCTGCCGCAATGTTGATTCTTTCCGTTGCGGGTGACTTTGCCGGTTGTGACGAAATTAACTTTCGTATCGGCTTTTCATTCATCTTCATCCGTCGCAGCGTCCGATGAGTACGGATAACCGCTATAGGCGGAACATTCGTCATCGTCTCCGAGAGCGTCGCTGCTCGGGATGGTGATCTAGGACGACGGGTCGCGTGCGAGGTTTTCTCAGCAGTCGCTGGAGCAACCGATGAATCTTCGAAGCAATTGGTGTCTGTTCGGTTTCCTGACTTGGGTGGCAATGGCCGGAATGGCCAGCGCACAACCTGAGGGATCCGTCCGGCTGGGTTCACCCGCCGCAGGAGTGCCAGCGGATGGTCAACTCCCTCCCCCGCTGACGACGTTCGGCGGAGACATGGGGCAGGTCAACCTCGGCGGCGGAGGCCCCGGGAACTACACGAACTACGACCGGACGTACCGGCCGCGCATCAACGTGGATACGCGCGGCGGCGGCTTGTACGGGTACGAACCAGGTTACACCAATCTGGGGATGTTCCTGCCGTACACGATCGAAGACGACACGGCGATTCTGTTCGCCGATGTCCGAGCGATCGTCACTCACACCGGCAAAGGGGGTGCGAACGTCGGTGCCGGTTGGCGCTGGTGGATGCAGGACATCGACCGCATCATCGGTCTGTCGGCGTGGTACGACTTCGACGCGGGCCATGTCCAGAGCTATGACCAAATCGGACTGAGCTTCGAGTCGCTCGGACGGTTCGTCGATTTCCGCACGAACGGCTACATGCCGATCGGCAAACGTGACCATATGCTCGGGACGGTGCTGGATTCGACGAACACCAATTTCATCGGTAATGGCCTGTTCTTCAACCGCACGACTCGAGCGGAACAAACCTACACCGGCTTCGACACCGAAGTCGGCGGACCCGTTCCGCTCCTCGGTCGTTACGGTGTGAACGGCTACCTCGGTGGATACCACTTCGTTGGGAACGGCCAGCTCGGCGGCAGCGTGACAGGGGTGAGTACCCGGTTGATGGCTCAAGTCAACGAGGATGTGTCGGTCGGTGTGCAACTGACCGACGACAATGTGTTCGGGACCAACGTTCAGGCCCAAGTGTTTGTCACACTGCCCGACGGGACTCCGAGTCGCTGGCTGCGCAATCCCCGCGTTCAGGATCGGTTGACCGCCTCGGTCTTCCGCCAGTACCGCGTGCTGGCCAAGGTCGATACGTTCGATGTCCCCGAAGCGGCGATCAATCCGAAAGACGGACTGCCGTACTTCGTGACTCACATCGACCCCAACGGTGCCGCGACGGGGACGGGCAAGTTTGGGAGTCCGCTCAACAGCATTGCCGCGTACAACAACCTCAGCCTCGCCCAGCGCCAACAGTCGGACATCATCTACGTCCGCCCACGTACCGACGACACGAACACGAATCTCGATACCGGTGCCACACTGGGAACGCTGACCCTCTTCAACGGCCAGCGGTTGTTGAGTACGTCCATACAGAACCAGTTTGCTTCCAACGTGATTACCGGCGGTTTCGGGTTTCTCCCCGGCTTTGTGGCGGGGGCTGAGTTGCCGAATCTCTTCAACAGCACGGGTGGCGATGTCGTGACGCTGGCCGCCAACACGACGCAGTGCATTGAGGTCTCCGGCTTCAACATCACGGGTAGCGCGACTGGCAACGGGATTCAGGGGGCCAACAATACCTGGGTGGTGATCACGAACAACGACATCCACGATGCCCTGAACGGCGTGGTACTGACCAACACCACGGGCGTCGGTGCGATGGCTGCGGTCATCACGGACAACTCGTTCCACAACAATCTGAACGATGGCTTCCGGGTGGTCAACACCGCTGCCGCACCGCTCGAACTGCGGATGCTGGGCAACAGTGCGATCGACAACGGGGACGATGGTGCCGAGATTACCGCCAACGCGGGCAGCTCCATCGTGCTCACTGTCGGCGAATCGACGAACGCTGACGGGACGACGAAAAACCCCAGTGTTTACAGTTCCAACAATGACAACGGCATGGAAATCAACGTCACGAACAGCACCATCGCGGGACGCATCTCCACCAGTACGTTCAGTCAGAATGTCAACGATGGTCTGCGGATGGACCTCAACGCCAGCACGGCCAATTTCCGTGATCCCTTACTGGGTTATGCCATCACCAACAACGACTTCGCCTCCAACACTGGCAGCGGTGTGGAGATCAATGCGATCAACAGTTCGACACTCCAGTTGAGCATCACTGCCAACAGATTTGGTAATCCGAACATTGCAGCCAGTGGTAATGCCGATGATGGCCTGCGGATCTCCGCTGACAGTGGAATCACGGTCATCGACATTGGTGGTCAGACCCAGGCTGACGGGAACATCTTCACCGGCAACCTACAGAACGGCGTCGTCCTGAATCTGACGGGCGCTTCCGACAACACGCTCGATATCGGGTTCAACACGATTGCACTGAGTGGCGGTGGCGGTGGTGGTACCATTTTCCTCACTGGACATGACATTGATTTCCACAACGGACAGAACGGTTTCGACTCGATCATTCTCGACTATCTGCGCGGTGTGGGAACCACGAACGTGATTCCCACCGACCAGTATTCGATCGCGGTACTCGGTAGCGGTGTCGGCGGCTGGAGCTTCAGTGGAGGCACGTTTGGTGCGCCTCTCCAGACGAAACCCGGTTATCAAAGCACCACTTTCTTCGATCTCAACGCGCTGGCAGCCAATCCCGCCCTGTGGGATCAGGTCTTCGCCAATGACGGGATCATCATCCTGTCTCACACGACCTGCGGTGGCTGCGACGTGAATGATGCGGGCGTTGTGGCCATCAATTCACAGGCGGCACGTTTTACGACGGCGATCAGCAGCGGCACGGATGTGTGGGCCAACTCAGGAGCGCTGAGTGCCAATTACTACAACTTCCTGCCTGCCGGTGTGGTGGCGACGGGAGCGCCGCTGGTCGGAGCGACAGGTTTCACAGCGACGCCGGCCGGTATCGCGATCGGCATTACGGATGCGTCCCTGCTCACCAGCATGATCAACGGCTTCCCAACGCATAACTCGTTCGCCACGGCGGACCCCGCGTTCTCGGTATTTGAAACACGCACGCTGGGAGGGGTGACCGAGAATGTTTCGATCGGCGTCCAGAATGCGCAAATCAACGCGGGCGGCTTCGTCACTGGAGCAGGTACGGATGGTATCCGGGTTAACCTCGAGGACACCGCTTTCCTGCGGTCCGCTTCCATTCATGACAACACCGTGAGGGGATATGGATCCAACGGCATCCATGTCATCGCGAATGACTCGTCTCAAATTCCCGATCTGACTGTGACCCGCAACACGATCACGGGAAGTGGCAACGGTATCACGCTCGAACGGAATGACTCCGCGCTGTTGAATGCGATTGTCACGGAGAACACGGCGACTGGCGGGAGCCTCGCTGGCCTGAATGTTGTCGCGACGGGAACGGCTGTCCCGAACGTGACCGTCTCCGTGTCGGATAATACGTTTACAGGTAACGCCGGCTCCGGGATGTCGTTCAATGCCAGCGATGCCGCAGTGCTGCTCGTCGATGGCGACCGCAACATCGCCTCCAATAACACGGGGCATGGCGTGTCCTACACCGGCGATGGCACGGCCCGCATCGTCTCGTCGTTCCGCAATACATCGGCCAACGGGAACACGCTCAACGGCTTGAATGTCCTCACCACCGGTGCATCGGATGTCAATCTGACGTTCACCAGTCCTCTCGATCCGCTCCTCGTTCTCACCAATCCGCTCGTCTCCGCTCGAACGAGCTTTTCAACGAACGGGCAGAACGGAATATTTCTTGCCACCCGCGATACCAGCTTGCTGACACTGACGCTCGACAATGTCGATGTGAACACGAACACGCTGAATGGGATGAGCGTCAACCGCCAGGGGGCGTCGCTGTTCCTGGGGACCGTGACCAACAGTTCGTTCTCGGATAACACGCAGAACGGGATTCTGTTCACGGGGTTGGGTAGCGATCCCGCCGATCCCAACCAGCCTCTCTCGGGAACCGCCAATGAGTTGGTGCTGACCGACGTGGTGGTCAATGGGAACGGTACTGCGACCACATTTGGCAACGGATTCCGTGCCGATTTGTTTGGTGATGCACCATTGGTGCTGACGGCCACAACCACGACTTTTAATAGCAACGCTGGCAACGGCCTGCGGATCGAGGTCGCTCCGGGTGCCGAGTTCGGCGATGGCATCAATGGGCCACGTTCGATCCTCGACGGTGTGACCATTACGGACAATGTTCAGAACGGAATTCAAATCGTCAGCAACATCTCGGTCACACCGGGGTCCGATGTGAACTCACTGACGTTCTTCGACGTGAACGCCAATTCGGGCAACACACTGATCTCAAGGAATGGACTTAACGGTGTCCTGCTCCAGTACACGGGTGGCCTACACGATGTCCGGATCTTGGGAGACACCGATCCCACTGCCCCGACATACACCACAACGATTTCTGCCAATGGACAAGACGGGATCCATGCTGACATCGGGGCTTTCGCCACGGCCACTCTCACCGTGGACGATGTGAATGTGGGTGGGATTGCTGCGGCGGATGGTAATGCGAATGACGGGATCGACTTCGAGGTCACCAGCCGAATGCAGATTCTCGACGGTGCCACCACGCTCAATCAGACGTTTAACGCTGCTGGCATCGGTACGCTCGTCGTAAACAACAGCCGAATTCGGAACAACGGTGCCCACGGTCTCAATCTGATCGGTCAAGGGCTGAACTCGAACGGGATCGCTTTCAATGCGGAACCCTTCCAGAACTTTGACACCGATCCGTTCGGCGTCATCAATGCCAGCGTCACTGGCACCACCATTACGGACAACGCCCTCAATGGTGTGAACATCGACATCCGGGGTCAGATGGGTGGCGATCATCGCAACTTCAACACGCCGAACCAGTTGTTCTTCGATGCCAACCTGATTGCCTCAAACGGTCGTCATGGCGTCTTCCTCGAAAGCAATGCGGGCCAGCAGATTCGTGGCGGCAACACTCATCGCCGGATTGCGTTCGGAGATCCGCAACCGACTACGAACCCCTTCCCGTACGATCCGAACAACTTGGCGGGGACTGCCGATTGGAACACGGGTGACAACACCGACATCGCGGGCGGTGCCTTCCTGAGCAATTACATGAATCTGCGAACCGACCAATCGACGAACCTCGTGTTCACCAACAACGTCGTGCAGTTCAACGGCACGCAAACGGTGGTGGGAGATGGCGTCTACATCCGCGTAGGAACTGGCTCGTACTTGTCGGCCGACATCCGCGACAACACGATCCGGGGGAACCTGCAAAACGACCTGCATATAGAATCGTTTGTGGCCTACAACCGACAGACCAATGCGATCATCAATCCTCCTGTGAGCGTCCCTGCCAACCCCGGTCCCGATATCGTGTTCTTGGATGACACCGCGCAACTCGACTTGCGGCTGACCGGCAACACGGGCAATACGCTTAACATTGTCGATCCGTTCAACAATTTCGGTGGCGGGAGGCCAGGCAACGTGACTCCCAACGGGGCGTTCTATCCGGGTGACTTCTTCAAGAACAATTTTGGTACCAACGTCCAGCCTCGGCTCGCTCAGCTCTTCCAGATCGACGCTGGTGTGGCCGGTGTGAATGCTCCGATCAACAGTTTCGTGGCGAACGGTGTGACGACCAATGTGTCGAACACGTTCTTCAATGCCAGTTGGCATCTGCGAGCGGTGGCCGATGCCTTCTTCCCGAACCCACTCTTCCCCGAAGACTTCTTCACCGATCCGGGCGACCCGTTCCTGCCTTGATCGCGACGAGGTGACGATTACAGAACTGAACAACACACACGACAGCGCCATCTCCACTTGAGATGGCGTTGTTTGTTTAATGATTGCGATGGGGGAGATATTCTACGCGAGCCGCGTGAGGCATCTTCCGGATGGGGCCGTTTGTCGGACTTCGCCTTCCAATAAGTTTGCGAAGACCTGAATTGCGGCCCGCGAACAGTTCGACTTGTTGACGCTCCGTGGAATCGCCGAGAACATGCGGATGGCATCGCTTACTCAATCGAGTGGCTGTGTAGCACGAATCGCCGAAGGAGAGGGAATCATGCGACGGTTACTCATCACCTGTGGACTGTTTGCTGCGGCCTGTGTCGTTCCCGAATTGGCCTCGGCCCAGAATCAGCAGAACCGAAACACCAACACCGGGTCATCGGGGTTCGGCTCCACCGGGTCATCCGGCTTTGGAAGCACAGGTTCCAGTGGCTTCGGCAGCACGGGATCGTCGGGTTTTGGCTCGACAGGCGCAAGTGGCTTTGGTTCCAACTCGGGGACCGGTGGCCAAGCGGGCGGGTTCGGTACCAATGGTCAGTCCGGGCTAGGTGGACCAAGCCAAACAGGCGCAAACGCCAACGGCGGCCTCCTCGGTCGCGGCGCGAACCAGAACGGCATCCTCGGTCGCAACGTGCAGAATCAAGGGATGCTGGGCAACAACTTGGGTGGAGGTGGCGGTGGGCGCGGCGGCGGCGGCAATCGCGGTGGAAACGGCTTGAACGGACTCAATGGCAGCGGTGGAAATAGTGGAAACGCGAATCAAACACCCCTCGTTCGGCCTCGTCAAAAGATCGCCTTTGACTACAAGTTGCCCTCCTCTGCGGCCATCCAGTCTACGATCGAAGGTCGCCTCACGAAGCTCTCTGTCAAACGGCCCAGCTTGAAGAGCGTGATGGTGGCGATCGGGGACAAAGGCGAAGTTGTCCTGCGCGGTGAAGTTGCTTCCGCAGACGATGCGAAGCTGGCCGAGAACATGCTGCGGCAAGAACCCGGCGTGAGGACCGTGCGAAACGAACTCTCGTTTCCCACCTCGGCCCCGACCTCGGATGAATGATCGGCGTGGAATGGGTTTTCCGGTTCCTCGTTCCAATGCGTGCGGAGGACATGTTCCCCTCGTGCCTTGTCAGTCCTCAGATTACGTTCGCTTGCTCCGGCGATCTTGCGGCTGGAGAACACGCCCACCGAGTACGAATAGACCAGCAACGTGGTCCGCATCGCGATGCGGAACGGTGGCGGGCCCCTCAGGTCTTTCGAGTAGAACTCCTCGAACGCGCTCCGGTCCAGTCGCGGGATGAGATCTCGCAAGAAGGACACCAGATCGTCCTCCGGCAAACTCTCTTCCGGACAGAAATCTCCCGACGACCGTCCAGGGCATCCCACGCGCGAAATTGCTTGAGTCGATCATCCCTGATCCACGCCCTCGTTTCACCACGATCCTGGCCTGTTCACCGCCACAAGGTGAATGAATCCTCGATTTCCGCCTCCCTGAGCAGATCTAATCTCTGACAAACTCTTATACGGCTCTCCGCCATTCGTGTTGATTGTCGTACATCTTGATCGAGTTACGGTTGATCGCCTGTTTGACGCGGGTGCCCTCGGGCCGCGTGAGGGTCGAACTGATGATCTCGCGGGTGGTGTTCCGATGCACGACGGGAGCCTGCCCGAGGAACCGCAGCACGTCGCGGCTGCCGAACGTCGTCGTCGCGTGGCGGAGCAGGTTCGGGTCGACGCGGGCCAGTGCGGCGGGCGAATGGAACAACACGTCGGTCGCCCACTCGGTCTCCTCCGCCGACCAGTAGTCGTCCAGCGGCGGCGCGGTGAACATCGTTTGGTGCGCGGGATGCCACCGCGCCACAAGACTGTCCAGCAGGCCGCTCCAGCGCGTCCGCAACTGCTGCGACAACAGCGCCTGAGCCATCTCGAGATCGTCCACATCGACGAAGCAGTTGTCGCGCTGGTCGAAGCCGATCGCGGCCTGCGTCAACGGGTTCGCCAGCCAGTCGCGACCGTTCAGGCAGACGTGAATCGAGAACGGCACCCACATCTGCAACCGCAGGTGGATCAGTCCCAGCTGCGGGGCGAGCACGTAGAAGTAAAGGTGCGAACACTTGCTGGACAGGGGTCGCAGCACGAGCTTCCGCGCCGCGCGGTTCCTGCCGACGGTGAACGTTTGACACGGCTCGACACACTTCAGCACAGCGATCAACCCCTCGGTCACACCGTCGGCCCGCGCGATCTCCAGTGCCCGTTCCTCCTTCCGTGCGCGACTGCTCTCCAAATAGACGCCCGGTCGCCCGGCCGCCTCGGCCATATCGACCGCCGTGTCGCGGACCAGCGCCGCCGTGACGCGCGGCTCAAAGCACCTGAGCTTGCCAGACACCGCCGCCGCCGAAACGCCGAGCCTGTCCCGCGCCTCCAAATACGACGCATGCACCGACTGAATGCGTCCGGGTCGCCACGCCCACCATCAGCGCCACGAGTTCCGAACAAACGATCTCCCGTTCATACTGCCGCGAACGATGCGCCTCGAAAATCTCGTCCAACCGCTCGGGCCGCAACAACCGCTCGACGGTCGCCCGCACCATCACCGCCGCCGGACACCGCTCGATAAACTTGTCCAACACTCCACCCGGCAACATCCCCGTGCCCTCCCGACTTGGTGACAAATCCCTGTCAACACGCGGGTTGTAGCACTAACCAAAGGCATTGAAGGGGTGGCACTGCCCACCCTACGGAAAGTCGGGCAGTAGAATTAGAAGACGTATTCAAACTACGGAACCGAAGGCGATGAGGAACAAAGGGCTGACTCGCGCGATCCCACTCGTTGTTGTTTACTGTCCCGTTATTGTGAAGGCGGCCCAAAAGAAGGGGTGAGCTGCTTCATTCCGTTCGCGGCGCGAGGTGATGATTTTGAGTTGGGCTTCGCGCAGTGCGGCTGAACGATCAACGCCCTCGGCGAGTTGGCTGAAGAACTCGGTCATCAGTCGTGCCGTTTCGCGATCGGGAATCTGCCAGAGTGTGGCGACGACGGACTTCGCCCCCGCCAGTTGAAAGGCCTGACGCAGTCCGGCGACTCCCTCACCGCTGCGGATTTCGCCGAGTCCCGTTTCGCAGGCGCTGAGGACGACCAAATCGGTGCCTCGCAGGTCCGTCCCGACGATCTCCAACCCCGTCAGGATTCCATCTTCGATATCGGCGGCTGAATCGTTGGAGGGTTTGTTGCAACCGGCGAACAACAGGCCGCAACGCAGCAGTGGATTCGAGGATTCTGTCGAGGCTGTGCCGTCGGTCGGCAGTTCGCGGAAGAAGCCGTGCGTGCTGAGGACCAGAATCTGCGGATGAGGCAGCTTTTTGAAGACGGCCTCCAACGCCCACTGATCGGTGTAGAGAATGGCTTTGGCATTGGCGAAGCTTTCGATTTTGGGCTGGATCGCCTGCGCTTCGGTCTTGGTGCCGGGGAGCCTCGGAGCCTGACCGAGTCGGTTCTGGCCGGCCGGTGTGGCGCGCACGGGTCCGCCCGTCACGCGGCCTTTGAACAACTGCTGCGTCGCCGCCTGAATCTCGGCTGGCGAGAGGTCGTAGTTGGGGTCGGCCATCAAGATTGGTTGCGTCGATGCCACTGGCTTGCCCTCGGCAGGAAGCAGGTCTCGCCCGCTGATGAGATACCGGATGTCGAATCGCTCCACCGCATACTTGCCATCGGCGAGCGGCATCGCGCTCCACGGCACCAGCCACAGACCGGCATCCGGGCTGAGATACAGTTTCTGGCAGTCGCCCAAACCTTCGAGCAACGGCTCGAACACCAGCGTGGCCAGCGGTTGCAGGCCCAGGCGAAGTTCCGCCTCAGCCTCTTGCTCGCCCGATTCGCGAATCTGTTCGAGGCTCTTCGTCAGCCCCGCGCGGGCGGTTGAGATCGCGGCATCAATCGGCTCGGCGGGGCCGAGATCGACGAGTCGCACCTGGCGGTCCCCGACCGGCGGAATGATCCACGCGACGTAGCGTTCGGGGAACTCCTTCTGCACAGGATCAACGAAGTCGTGGAGCTGAAATCGCACGATCTCGACCAGCACCGCGTCGTCGGCGATGTTGCGGCGGACACGGTCCAACTCGACGAAGCCACGCGAGACCGGTCGTCCCCCGGCCGCGTTCATCTGGCGAGCGATCTCGGCCTCCCGCTGGGTCAGTTCCTCAATCCGCTTCCGTCGCGCGGCGTCATCGGCCGATTCGGCACTGACTAGCGACAGGGATGCGAGCAGTTTACGGATCGCGACGAGTGCCTCCGAAATCAACTTGACCGCCGGATTCGTGGCATCGCGATTGACGAGTGCCCGTTGAGCCAGCACTTGCTGGGCGATCCCCTTTGAGTTCAGCACCCACGCCGCCGAGAAGTCCGTCGATTGCTGATCGCGTTGCGCGAATGCGGCACTAAGCGCCGTGTGATACAGCGGCCGGTCGAACTCTTTCAGAAACAGAATCTGCTCCGGTTCGGAGAGAACGGACAGCGTCTGTTCGATGTAGCGGGGCAGGCCGCGCCGCGACTTATCAAACGCGGCCAAAGCCAGATCGAACCGCTTGTCGCTGATGTAGATCCAGCCGAGTGACGCGTTGGTCTCGGAGAGATGGGGGTGATTCGCCGACAGCTTGGCCTCGCGAATCGTGCGGGCCTGAATGTACAGATCTTCGGCATCGGCCTTCTGGTTCTGGATCAGGCGGAGGTGGGCCAAAGCCGATAGCGAATACGAGACACTCGGATGGTCTGCACCGAACTTCTCGCGACGAATCTGCAGTCCCCGTTGGGCGGCGGCCTCGGACTCGTCGAACCGCCGCTCGTCTGCGTAGAAGCTGCACAGATGCTCCCAAGTAATGGCGACATTGGGATGATCTTTGCCGAGCGTGCCTTCTTTAATCTTGAGGGCTCGCAGGTAGAGAGCCTCGACCTCGTTCTTCTTGTCGAGCTTGAGCTTGGCCAGGGCCAGATTGGTCAACGGCGGCGCGACACTGGCATGATTCGGGCCGAACTTCGCTTCGAGAATCGTGATCGCCCGCTCCAATTCCTGCTCGGCCTTGGCGAATTGCCCCATCTGTGAGTGCATCGCGGCGAGGTTGTTCAACGGGACCGCGACCTCAAAGTGCTGAGGGCCATACTGCTGCTCCGCCAGCAGCACCACCCGCTGCGCGAACGGCTCGGCCCGCGTCATTTCACTTTGCGCCGCATACAGTTTCGCCAGATTGTTGAGTGAGCCCGCCAGTTGTCCGGTCTGCGTCGGCTGCTTGGCTTCCAGTGTCTTCAGGCTCTTGTACAACAGCGTCTCGGCCTCGGTCGACTGTCCGAGTTCATCCAAGACAGCCGCCAAGTTGCTGCGGCCAACGGCGACTTCCACAGAGCCTTCGCCAAACGTGGACTCAAACAACTTGACCGAACGCCGATGCAGCGCGAGAGCCTCGTCATACTTGCCGAGTTGACACTTAACGCCCGCCAGATTGTTGATTCCTTCGGAGATGAGGTCACGAGCGGTGCCCAACTCGTAGACGGCAAGCGCCCGAGCCAGCCGTTTTTCCGCCTCGGCATATTGACCGAGTTGTTGGTGGAGCTGACCCGTGACGGCGTTCAACACGCCGGTGAACTCATGATTCGGACCATTCAGTCGCACACAAAGTTCTAACGCGCGGTTGTAGGTCGCAATCGCCTCGACAAACCGCTCCTGCTTTTGCAGCCCGTCTGCCTGTCCGACCATCCGCCCCAGTTCCGCTTGATCCTGCCCATTCGCGAAACGGCCGGTCCACAAGAGGCCGACCAGCAACAGGGCAATGACGACCAACACTCGATTCCATCGGGATCGCACGAGAAACTCCAATCTTGAACTGCGAGACTTCGCCTCAGACCAAAGTAGCCATCATCGCTCCGCGTGATGAGCCTTTTGGGATCAGACGTCCACTAGTGAAAGGCTCATCACGCGGAGCGATGATGGCTACTTTGAAAACCACGCCAAGACCTGACTCATTCGTAACAAGTTGCTCGCAACAGGCTCTCTAGCGAACAACCGCTTCAACTCTTGGTGAGCGGACGGCGTCAGTTCCAGGACTCATCGCAACGTGAAAAGAGTCCAGAGGCTGACGCCGACCGGCTCGCCAAATTCAGAGACCATCCGAAACAGGACAGCGACGCCGATCAGTTGGCCGCCGGCTTGCCAGCTCCCTTCGGGCTGTAGTAGTTGATCGCAGCGGACAGGATCGGAGTTGGATCGGCAGTGAACTGAACCTTCTTCACCGTGCTGGCCGTCACCTGGCCCTGCGCGATCAGGCCACGTGTGTCCGAGGTGCGGCTACCTTCGCGCAATTGATGCTTCAGGGCCGCGAGGTTCTTCGGCGTCTTGGGCGGATGAATGCCGCGACTCAACGCGAGCAGGTCTTCGGCCGCCTCTTCCGGCAGATCGGAAGGAGGCGTCGGTGAGGGATCGGGCTTCTTCGCAATCTTCGGAGTGTCGGGTTGCGGGAGGGCTGGAGTTGGAGTCTTGGCGGGGCCAGCCTCGGGCAGTGCCTCACCACCCACTTCGCGGAAGACGGTGAGCGAGATCATCCCGACATCGGCTCCGTAGCTGAACTCGGCGGCACTGGACTCGGCGTCTGACAGGACGCGGAACTCCTCGGCCGTGTCCTGTTCGAGTTGATAGCCTTCGAGTTTCATGGGCGTCGCACCGGGATCGAGCACCCACTTGCGGCAGTCGATGTCGCGCAGTCGCTGACGATTCAGAGTGTTCTCACCGTTGACCTTCACCACCACGCCGAGTCGCCCCTTCGCGTGTTCCGTTCGCCGCAGGACCAGCATCACCTTTTGACCCTGCTGCGGTTCGGCGACGAAGGCTTTCCCGTTGCGGAACTCCAGCGGAACGGGCTTGCCGTCGTAATGAATCTCCAGCATGACGGGCGTCGCGGGATCGGCCAGCGGGTGCGAGGCATCGCTCGTCTTGACCTTTGCCGCCACCTCGATGACCTTGGCCTGCACGATCTCCGGCTTGGCCGAATCGAACGCGCCGCGAAGCGTGAAGCTCTCGCCGACCTCTCCTAGCATTGAGGGTGTCGTGACAGCATCGAATGGCGGAACAACCTTCGTCAGCGCACCGCCCGAGGCATCGAACACCAAGATACCAACCGTGATCTGTTTGAGGTCGGCCGAGACCTGCGCGATGCCGGTCAGAAACGCATCCGGCTTGACGTTCGAGTCGCCCCACGACAGCGGGTACTCCGACGTGAACAGCTTCGCGCGTCCGTCGGCCGTCACGTGACTGGCCCCCGGAATCTTCGCCGCGGTCGCACTCGCCTTCTTGATGATGCCGATCTGCTTGGCCGGATCGTTCGAGTTGACGAGGATCAGCGCCACTTCCAACCGATCGGCGAGGAACATGTTGAGCGTTCCCACCTTGTCGCTGACCGGATCGGTCCCCTTCTTGATCCGAAACTTGAGTATGCCGACGTTCTTGTAGCCCTTCTCGCGAAGTTGCTTGAGGATCTCGGGAGCCTGTTCCTGAAGTGCCCGGTCCAGCGAAGCACTCGCCGAATCGGCGGCACTCACGGACGCCGGCCCCGCAAGCAAGAGGCTCATCAGGCAGACAGCAGCCAGTCTGCATCTGGTCTTGGAGAATTGCATCGAAGGCTCCTTCATTTGGTGGTTTGTTTCTTTTGTTGTTTGCCCAAAGCGAGCGATGGGGGAACGGCGCTTGATCGCGCCAACGGCTCGGCAGGAGCCTCGCCCTCCCGGCATACGCCCTTCCGAAATGCGTCGCACCGGTTCGACCATTTCGTGTTCATCACCATTGCTCCCATCGCAATTCGTTGAGGACGCCTTGAAACCGCCAATCTTCCGGTCGTTCCGCCAACTTGTGACGCACGGCATTGAACCGGACGTATTCCCACTTCTCTTCGTACTGTCGGCCCGTTCGCATCCGGGTGTCCCAATCGTCCGTTTGCCAACGATGGTCCGGGATCTTGTGCCGCTTGGTGAATTGTGACTTCCAATACTTCACCCAGTTCTTGAATTCGAACTCCGTCCCGGTCGCGGCGACGAACATGTGGATATGGTCGGGCATGATCATGTAGCGGCCCACCAACCACGCCGAGGCATCGGCCCAAACCTCGCGCAAGAGCTGATGGACATCGTTGTTGGCGAGCCACCGTTTGCGGTCCTTCGTGCAGACGGTGTCGAAGATGATTGTCGGCTGGCCTTCGACATAAAGGACACCGTGCGCCGGGTGCTTGCGCTGAGGAAGGTCGAGGTTGGATTCGGCCATCGTCTGGTCTCTTGTCTCAAAGTGTTGCGGGTGTGCGGGTGTGCGGGAGGGCGGGAGGGCGGGAGGGCGAGGCTCCCGCCGAGC
>JAYTGQ010000276.1:0-6391 GCA_043733345.1 Schlesneria sp. | reverse complement strand
CTAAGAATCCGAGGGCTTACGCCGCCCGGCTCACCTGATTTCGACTGTTGTCGGAAACGTCATCCTTGCTCACGCTGCGGGTTGGTGTGCGCGAACTTTTCGCCGGTTGCCGATGATTCTCGATCCGGACTTCTCGTTCTGAGTGAATGACCATGACCAACGACGCGGTACTCACGGTGCTGATCTTCCTGTTCGCGGTGCTGTACTCATCCGTCGGCCATGCGGGGGCGACGGGCTACTTGGCGGCGATGGGGTTGATGAGCCTGGAACCTGCCGTGATGAAGCCCGCCGCGCTGGTGCTGAATGTGTTGGTCGCCAGCATCGGGACGGTGCGGTTCGCGTGGGCGGGTTGTCTGCCGTGGCGAGTCCTCTGGCCGTTTGCGGTCGCTTCGATTCCGTGTGCATTTCTGGGCGGAGTGCTGACGCTGCCGGCGTCGCTCTTCAAGCAGTTGATCGGTGCGATGTTGCTCATCGCGGCCACGAAACTGTTTGTTCAACCGGTGACGGACAAGGCGGAGGAGTGCGTGCCGCCCTCGTTTTGGTGGTCGCTACCCGTCGGTGGGCTGGTCGGTTTGGTGGCCGGACTGACCGGAACAGGGGGAGGCGTGTTGCTGACTCCCGTACTGCTGTTCATGCGCTGGGCCAAGACCCGCGATGCGGCGGGAGTCTCTGTGGCGTTCATCCTGGTCAATTCGATTTCGGGCTTGGCGGCGCAGGCGAGAGCCGTTCCGTTGCTGCCAGCGTCGATCTGGCTTTGGCTGGCGGCGGCCGGTCTGGGGGGGATGATCGGAACACAACTGGGGACGCGCCGTCTGGCCGCTCCCGTGCTGCGTCGGTTGCTCGGCGTGGTGCTGGTCATCGCGGGAGTGAAGATGCTGTTCGACGAATTCAAACCGAAGGCGATGCGCGTCGAAGCTGCTCCACGGGCAACTCGGTGATTTGAGCCACACCAACCCGAAGCGTGAGCGAGGATGGCCGCTTCACGCGACGTTGATTTGGGGGACTTTGATCTGGGGAAAATGTCTCGGAATGCTCGTCCTCGCTCACGCTTCGGGTTGGTGTTCAACCGCGCACCTTGTAACCGAGGCCGCTCAGCAACTGACGTAGTCGTTCGAGGTGATCGCCTTGAATTTCGAGTGACTCGTCGTCGAGGGTTCCGCCCGCGCCGCACGCGTTCTTCAGCTTGGCCAACAAGGTCGTGAGATCATTCGCGTCGGCAGCCAATCCGCGCACGACGGTTACGACCTTGCCCTTTTTCCGTTTCTCGACGACCAACTTCGCCGTCTGTTTCTCCGGCGCGACGAGCTTGCTCGGCGCAGCAACTGGCGGACACGAGCATTCGCTCTCCAGCTTCTCGCACCGCTCACAAACCGGTGGCCGATCCCATTGCGTTCCGGCGAACAGCCCCATTGTTTGTGACCTTTGGTGTTGAGATGTGTCTTGAGCGAGAAGAATCTCGGCCGACAGGCGGTTGTGGGGTAGGTTTGTAACCTGCCCGTCCTGTACTTTCACGAGGCACGGGCAGATACCAAACCTGTCCGACTGGCTGATGGTCGTCAGAGTCGGAGGCTGAGTTGAGAAAGCCTGTTTGACGCCAGTCTGGGGAGCCGAATAGAATCGGGACCGGCCGATACGAACGGCCTCCCGCTTTTTTGCCCGCCTGATTTTGGACGGTTGTTGCGGCCATCTCGGTTGTGATGACTCCTGCCGACTGAGCCATTGCCTCTGCTACTGAAAGGGTTTGCCATGTTCCGACTCGATCTCGGTTCGACCGGTCGTTATTGCGATGGGATTTCTCGCCGGAGCTTTTTCCAAGTGGGATTGGCCGGGATGGGGATGGCCGGGCTGCCGCAGATTTTGCGGGCGAAAGAGGCATCGGTCGAGCAGGGGGCTTCGGCGAAGAACACGTCCGTCATCTTGATTTGGCTCGATGGCGGGCCGAGTCACCTCGATCTGTACGATCTGAAGCCACAGGCTCCGGCCGAGTACCGAGGCCTCTGGAATCCGATCAAGACGAACGTCGATGGCTTCGAGATTGGTGAACTGTTCCCACTTCAAGCCAAGTGTGCGGACAAGTTCTCGCTGGTCAGGTCGCTCTATCACAACAACGGTGATCACTTTGCGGGCGGGCACCTGATGCTGACCGGTCGTGGTGGTGCAAGCGGTGCGGATACTGCGGGCAAGTCGCCGTTTGTCGGTTCGGTGGCGACGAAGGCGACCGGCGCGAGGCAGTCGGGGATGCCGCCCTATGTCGCGGTGCCGTATGCGTCGAGCATCGGGCTGCGACCGGGATACTTCGGGGCGAACTATGTTGGTGCGGCGTACAACCCGTTCGAGACGGACGGTGATCCGAATGCGTCGAACTTCAGCGTGCAGAACATTCAAATGCCGGGCGGGATGACGGTGCAACGGCTCGACGATCGGGCATCACTGACGAAGGGTTTCGACAAGTTGCGGCGCGATGCCGATGCGTCGGGGTTGCTCAACGCGATGGATCGATTCGACCGGCAGGCCTTGGAATTGGTGACCGGCTCCGCCGCGCGTCGAGCCTTTGATCTCGGGCAGGAAGACCCGCGTCTGCGCGACCGGTACGGCAGGCACAGTTGGGGGCAAAGCACTCTCTTGGCAAGGCGACTCGTCGAGGCAGGGACCACGTTTGTGACGGTCCATCTCGGCGGCTGGGATCATCACTGGGACTTGAAGAAGGGGATGGAAAACTATCTTCCGATGGTCGATTCGCTCGTATCGGCTCTGCTCGAAGATCTGTCGCAACGCGGGTTACTTGACCAGACGTTGGTGATGCTATGTGGTGAGTTCAGCCGCACGCCTCGCATGAACGATGGCGGCAATGGCGGTGCCCCAATGAGCATGGGGACTCCCGGTCGCGATCACTGGGGGAACGCGATGTTTTGTTTGCTGGCGGGAGGCGGAGTGAAGGGAGGTCGCATCGTGGGATCGACCAACCGGCTGGGTGAAGTCCCGCAGGACCGCCCGATTACGCCAGCAGACATTCATCACACAATGTTCCAAGTGCTGGGCGTTGATCCGAATGTGAGCTTCTTGAATCACAGCGGTCGCCCGGTCGCAGCGCTCGAACCGGGAGCGGTGATTCACGAGTTGTTCTGATCGGTGGAATGGGGTGACTGAAGCGAGTGCCGTCGTTGGCGTGGGCTTGCTGACCCGCCCCTCAATGTCGGCGTGGAGTGCGTCCGTTCGGCTCTTGGAGCAGAGAATTCGAGTGAAACCCGCTTTTGACGAAGGAAATGCGGTGATTGCCGGGCCGCTTCCTTGACACTTCTTTTCGAGTTCTCGTACCATCCCGCCCCTTGTCACGGGGAGCCTCGCCGCCCATGGGGTGCGAAGGGTTGTTCCGGATTGAATTTCGTCCCTGCAATTTAGAGTTGGAAGCGACCGCAACATGGCCGTACCGAAGCGAAGACAATCGAAGGGCCGGTCGCGTCGCCGACGAAGCCACGATGCCATTAAAGTCCCGCAGTTGCATCACTGCCAGCAGTGTCAGACTCGCATCCAGACACATGTGATTTGTCCCACATGCGGCTATTACATGGGACGTCAGTTGCTCGAAGTCGAGGAATAGACCTCCATGCGGATTGCCTTGGACGCGATGGGGGGCGACTTTGGTGCGTCCCCCAACATCGATGGAGCGATTGCCGCCCTCAAAGACAATCCTGATCTGCAAGTGACGCTCGTTGGCGATCCGCCCGCGCTCGAACCGTTGATTGCCAAATCCGGATATTCGGGCGGTCGCCTACACCTGCATCCCGCCGAGGGCTGGGTGGAAATGGGCGAAAAGCCGATCGAGGCGCTACGCTCCAAACCGAAATGTTCCATCACGGTTTGCTGGCAGCTCATGGCGACTCAGCAAGTCGATGCTGTCGTCAGTGCTGGTCACACGGGGGCTGTTGTCGCAGCGGGACTGCGGACACGGCTCTTCTTAAAGGGTGTTAAACGCCCGGGCATTGCAGTGGCGCTTCCCACCACCAAGGGCAAAACTGTCCTGATGGATGTCGGGGCCAATCCGGGTGCTCGTCCGGAGCACCTCGTTCAATACGGTGTGATGGGGTCGATTTACTCGCGTGAAATGTTCGGTGTTGATCGCCCGTCGGTCGGCTTAATGAACATTGGCAGCGAGGACGGCAAGGGGACGGATGTCGTCCGTGAGTCGCACGCGCTCTTCACGCAAAGTGTCTTCAACGACCGGTTCCTCGGAAACGTTGAGGGACGTGACCTGTACACGGGGGCCGCTGATGTCGTGATCTGCGAAGGCTTCGTCGGCAACGTGTTGCTCAAAGCGGCCGAAGGGCTGGCTGAGATGATGTTGAAGACGGTCGCGGCCGAAGTTCTCGGGGCGTTGAATGCCGAAAAGGCTTTGGCGATGCAAGCCTTCCACAACTTGGCCAAGCGGTTCGAGTACCACGAAGCGGGCGGTGCTCCGCTGTTGGGCGTCGATGGCATCTCGATCATTTGTCACGGATCGAGTACCAACCGCTCCATTCAGAATGCTCTTCGGTTGGCGACGACGCTGAAGGCCCGCCGCCTCAATGAGCAGATCGTCGAGGAGCTTTCGCGCGAGCCATCCACTTCATTGGCGTGAGTCGATCAATTGACGGAGGCCATTGTGGTGGTCTCCGCATCGCTCTGCTTTCGTCGCGTATCGACTGTGGCGTGAAATTTGGGAGAGTCTTCAATGAGCCGCATTGCATTTCTGTTTCCGGGTCAGGGGGCACAGCACGTCGGGATGGGGGCGACCCTCTCGGAGAAGTGCCCCGCAGCGAAGCGGCTGTACGAGCGAGCGAGCGAAGTTCTTGGGTATGACCTTGCCGCGCTCTGCTTCACGGGGCCGGCTGAGCGACTCAACACGACCGTGGTCAGTCAGCCAGCTCTGTTTGTAAGCAGTCTCGCCGCGCTGGAAGTGTTGAAAGCGGAGCGGCCGGAAGTTGTGGAGACCTGCTCGTTCGCTGCGGGACTCAGCTTGGGCGAGTACACCGCGCTGACGTTCGCCGGAGCGATGACGTTTGAAGAAGGCTTGCGGGTCGTGAAGGCTCGCGGCGAGGCAATGCAGGCTGCGGCGGATGCGTTCCCGTCGGGGATGGTTAGCGCCCTGCTGCTTGATCGTGAGCAAGTCGCCAAGGTCTGTGCGGAAGCTTCGGTCGGAAGCCAGATGTGGATTGCGAACTATCTCTGTCCGGGCAACACGGTGCTTTCGGGGGACAAGGCCGCATGTGAACGTGCCGCGACACTCATCGAGCAGGCGAATGGAAAGCCAATCCCGCTGACGGTGGCAGGAGCGTTTCACACGCCACTCATGGAGTCGGCCTGTGCGAAACTGTCCGAGGCTCTGAGCAACGTCGCGATTCAATCGCCGCGCATTCCGGTCGTCTCGAACGTGGATGCGAAACCGCATTCGGATCCCGAAGACATTCGTGGAGTCTTGGTGCGACAGGTGACTCAGCCCGTCCTTTGGGAAGACTCCGTTCGGTGGCTGCTGGCTGAGAATGTCGATTTGTTCTTCGAGATCGGCCCCGGCAAAGTGTTGAAGGGGTTGCTCAAGCGGATCGACAGAAAAGCCAACTGCGAGTCGATCAACGACACGCCGTAAGCGATCTGTACGGTCTCATTCCGCCCTCTTTGATGGTCTGTTTTTGAATCTGCGTGAACTGACAGAGGGGTGATGTCCTCGCCGAAGCGAGTGGTCATGGCGGCAAATTTCATCGGTTGGAAGTGTCATTACAGACTCGGTCAATCGAGAAGTTTCCTGCGGTTTACATGCCCACCGAAACGCGGTATACCTCCCCGCCGCCTCAGGCTAGAGTCGGTGTCTGGCTGAGCGATTTGCCCGGGTGGAGTCGCCTGTTTGGCATGTCCATTGAGTCGTTTTAAACAGTTGAATACTACCTGCTCCCAAGGAGTGAAGCGTGGCGTCGGTCGAAGAGGTCAAAGAGAAGGTCATCAGTATCGTCAGTGAGCAGCTCAATATCCCCAAAGAGGATATTAAGCCTGAGAGTGCGTTCATCGCAGATCTTAAGGCGGACTCACTCGACCTAGTTGAACTCGTGATGGAGTTCGAGGACGAGTTTGGAGTTCAAATCCCCGAATCCGACCAGGACAAGATTCAGTCGGTGGGTGATGCCGTCAAATACATTATGGAAAAGCAGTGACGGATGGCCAGACGTGTCGTCGTGACAGGGATGTCGGTGGTCACCGCTCTCGGGAGTGATCTTCCTGAGTTTTGGGAGCGGTTGTGCGCCGGCAAAAGTGGGGTGAGCCGACTGGAGCGGTTCGACTGCTCCGACTTCAAGGTGAACTTCGGCGGTGAGGTCAAAGACTTCAAGCCGGAAGACCACTTTGAGGGAAAGGAAGCTCGTCGTCT
>JAYTGQ010000275.1:0-16102 GCA_043733345.1 Schlesneria sp. | reverse complement strand
AAGCTCATGCAGCAACCCCGCCACGTCCTGAAGAAACAACTCGAATCCGGTAACGCCAAAGCGTAACACCAGTTACAGCCACGACAGTGCCATTCCCCCCTGGACCGTCAAGTATCTGGCCGCGCGACCTCTGCGGCTGCCGCCCCATCTTCCGCGCTCGAAGCTCGCTTATGCAGACGGGTGCCCTCCGCGCCGGTCGTCCCGCAGCTGATGGCCGTCACCGGAGTGCTGATGGGGCTGTTCCGCCAGTCGAAGAGCCGCACGTCGCTGGCTCTGCTCACGCTGTTCGGCGTGCCGTGTTGTCCGGCCACGGTGGTCAACATCCAGACGCAGATCACCGACGCGCTGACTCCCTGCTATGAAGAGATTCAAGCGGCACTCCCGTCGGCCCCCGTGGCTCACTGCGACGAGACGCCCTTCAAGGAAGGATCGTCGAAGGCGTGGTTGTGGACCTTCGTCACGGCGACCTTCACGTTCTTCGCGGTTCGACTCACGCGGTCGGCGTCCGTACCGATCTCGCTGCTGGGGCCAGACTACGCGGGAGTCGTCATCACCGATCGCTATTCGAGCTACAGCACCTTCAACGACAACCGCCAGTTCTGCTGGGCGCATCTCAAACGCGACTTCCAAGGGCTGATCGATGCCGGAGGCGACGGAGCCGTCATCGGCAACCGCCTGATGGCACTGATGCGGCAGATGTTCGAACTGTGGCATCGCTATCGCGTCGGTCGCATCCGCCACGACACGCTGCGACGGAAGATCGAAGAGACCATCCAAGGGAAGTTCTATAACACCCTGGAAGAGGGGCAGCGGTGCCGTCACGCGCCGACGGTCACGCTGTGCAACAGCCTGTTCAACCGCTTCGACCAACTCTGGACCTTCACCACCACGCCGGGCGTCGAACCGACCAACAACCGGGCAGAACAGTCGCTGCGCCACGCGGTCATCTGGCGCAAACTCTCGTTCGGAACCCAGAGCGCCTCCGGCAGCCGCTTCGTCGAAACCCCTCCTCACGGTCGTCGAAACCTGCCGCCAACAACACCGCCACACCCTCGACTTCCTCACCGAATCCCTCCAAGCCCACCTCAACTCAAAACCAACTCCAAAACTCCTCAACGGGGTGTGAATGGTTACGTTCACTTGGATGAGAGCAAGCAAGTGTTGCTCGTGGAGACTCGCCTCCACGACTCGCAAACTCATTTGCCAATTCCATTCACGCCAGATGACGACCTTGAAACGGTGCTGAAGAAGGTTGTGGTGATGCCATCGGATGAGGCCGACTACGCCAATGTCCCCGGCGTGGAAAAGCACCTCGTATCTTTCACCCGAATCGCTTTGAACGCCGTCATCGCAATGGTCTATAGAGCGGACTGGCACAAGCTGGAACCGTCGTACCTCGACAAGAAGGAGCAGGAACGGCTCACGACTCAAGGAAAGTCGAAGGACAAAGTTGCGGTGAGGATAGCCAAACTGCGACTGGGTGCCATGACAGAGATCTATGAGTTTGAGCAATCCACCAAAGCGTTCCGCAGTCACTGGAGCATCGAAAACACCTGCCACTGGTGCCTCGAGATCACGTATCGAGAAGACGAGTCCCGCATCCGCGCAGCCAAACTGCGCGAGAACTGCGCGTGGCTCAATCGCTTCTGATTGTCGTTATTAAAACAACATTCCGAAGGCAAAAGCCTTGCCCTGCAACGCCGCCGCTGCGGCTGGAACTTCGACACACTCCTCAACGTCCTTGACGCACAAAGGACTTAAGTGTGCGCTGGCCCTGGATCTGAGATGCCTACCGCTGGACGATCAAAATCTTTTGTCAACCGCACGCGGCGGCTTCCGCCAGTTCAAACATTGACTCGGCTGCCGACACTTGTTGAGCCACAACCAGAACGGCATCGAGATTCAAACCGACTGCGCCATCATCGCCGGCCTGATGATCGCCCTCTGGATCAGCCGCCAGCCGACGAAACGCACGCACGAGATGCTCTGCTATGTCATGCAGGGCTGGGCCACGACCGACGAACTCGACGCCCACTTGGCGAAGCTCAAACGTGCCGACGAACAGGCCGCGAAAAAAACTGATCGGCTCACGCCGCTCGATTGCCCCCCTCCGACCGCGACTCAAACACGCCCGAACGCGAACATCGACAACCAAAGCAACACGAATGCCGAACAGTGTTGGACAACTTCCATTTCGGTGGGGCGAGACAGTTGAATCGGCTTCTCCGTTCGAGAAAGTCATTTGCCGGATCGCTGGAGTATGTCGCCTGATTCGGACTCCTGTCGGACACGTCCAGATTAGAAATGGTCGTGCTTCACGAGACGGTGGTTCCATCGGGAACGACCAGTCGTGTGGGGCGGCGAGGGACTTCAATCAGTCGTAGAGCGGATCGGGGACTTCTTCGCTTCGGCGGACGGAACGAAAGGCGGACAGGGGCCGTCTTCACCGCGAAACGTGACCTATCCTTCTAGGGTTGGAATGAGTCGTTGCCTGCGTTCTCAGAGGCCTTGTGAATGTCCCGTCTTGCGCTGCCTGAACCTCGTACCGCAACCGGCTTGCGTGGCGAGTCCATTGTCATCGACGAACTGATCGTGAGATACGGTTCGTTTACGGCCGTGGATCGGCTGAGTCTGACCGTGCGCGCAGGGGAGTTGTTCGGCTTTCTCGGGCCGAACGGAGCCGGGAAGAGTACGACCATTCGCGTCCTGATTGGAGCACACCGTCCGACAGCGGGGCGAGTCGAAATTGCGGGGCACCGCTTGCCACGCGACTTCGCGCGGGTCAAGCCCTTGTTCGGCTACGTCCCCGACTCGGAAAACCACATGGAAGAATTCTCCGGGCGCGAGAATTTGGTGCTGTTCTCCCGTCTCTATGGCGTCCCACGGGCGGAAGTCGAGCGGGCGTTGGAGCGGCTGGAATTGTCAGAAGCAGCGGACTTGCCGGTCCGGACTTACTCGAAAGGGATGAGAAAGAAGCTACTGATCGCCCGCGAAATCCTGCACCAGCCGCAAATTCTGTATCTCGACGAACCCACGGCGAATCTCGACCGGCATTCGACGGATGTCGTGCGAAAGCTGTTGCGAGAACTGACGGCGCGCGGCACCACCGTGTTCCTCACGACGCACGACATGGAAGAGGTCGAACAAATTTGCGATCGCGTCGCGATACTGTGCAAGGGAAAGCTCGTCGATTGCGACACGCCGGTGAACTTCATGACGCGGCACGCCGAACGCAAGGTGCTGGTGCAATACGAGCAGTCCGGTGAGGTACTCCGTGAAGAGCTTGACCTCGACGATGGCACGCAGCGCGAGCGACTGGCGAACCTCATTCGTCACGAGGCCTGCGTCCGTCTGCATTCGCAGGAATTCCAGTTTGAAGACGTGTTCCTCAAGCTGACGGGACAGGCCTACACATGATGCCTCGATTCGACAAAGTCAGAACGCTGATCGGCCGTGAGGCGCTCCGGCTGTTGAAGACTCCCTCAGCGCTGATGGTGCTGGGGTTGCTCGTGGCGTTCTCGCTGCTGCTGGCCTTGAGCCGCAACGACAAGAGCCCCGCCATGAACTGCTGGATCGTTCATCCCGACCCGCTCGACGCCGGCGGGTTAGCTGGGATGCAGAGCGACTTTGTCGAAAAACTCACTCTGCTGGCGCAGAAAACCAACACGATCCGCGTCCTGCCGCTCAGCCGGATTGCGGTGTCTCGCGAACAGCGTTTGTATCCGCCATTCACGTGTGCCATCGAACTCTTGGAACTGCCCGCCGCCGACGGATCGTCGTCGCAGTTGAGCGTCGCGTACCGCTATCCCGGCGGAAAATCCGAAGTTCTCGAGCCGTTCCTGCGGTGGTTCTGGCCGATCGCCGTGGATCATTTCGGCCAAGTCCAGGTCGTCGAACAGGCGGCCGCGAGCCGCCCGATGTCGGCCACGTCACTCGTCATGGAACGGCTGCAATCCGGCTCGTTGAAAGACTTGATGAGTGAAGAACTCGCGGCGGCCATTCTGCTGCTGGTCGTGCAGTTCGTGACGTGCTGCCAGTTGATCGTGTCGTTCACGAGTCAGGATCGCGAACGCGGGACGTTGACGGCGCTCGCGCTGACGCCCATTACGATGTCGGAATTATTGCAGGCGAAGATCCTGTTTCACCTGCTGCTGTCGGCCGTCGGTTGCAGCGCAGTGATCGCCGTGCTGAAGCCGTCGGCGCTGTTGCACGGCAGTTTGTGGGCCACCCTGTTGCTGACCAGTCTGGGCTTATGCAGCGTTGGGATGGTGATCGCCTCGCTCACCAAAACACAAAGCGCGGCGAGCCTGCTGGCGCTGTGCTACATGCTGGTCGGAGCCGTCGTCTTCTATCTGGCGACCAAGTTTTCGGCTTTCGCCGGTGTGAAGTCGTTCGCGTTCGAGAGCTACAGTTTTGGGATGATCTTCGTCTCGCTCCAGCGACCGATTCCCTTGGCCCGCGCGACAGACCTGCCACCCATGCTGGCACTCGTTTGCGGTTGGCTCGCCGCCGCGACCTTTCTGTTCCGCACGCGCGGTTGGCGTTGAAGCAAGATGACCGGTGAAACCCGCCTCGTGCTTCGTCAACACTCAGTTTGGGGGTGGGCGGTGGGGTGGCCGGGGTGGGAGCGTCTTCGCGAAACCCCGGGGCTTCCTGCGCTGAGCCTCAGTCCAGCCCCGGCCACCCCACCTCATTGTCTTAGCGTTACGCGCGGCCGAAATTGAGTCGTTTAACCGCGTGGGCAACGCCCCGCGCGTCGATGGCAAAACAGGCTCAAACGTCGCTCGACGCGCGGGGCGTTGCCCACGCGGTTAAACGAGGCAACGGCCTCATTCATGGCCGCTCGAGGTATAGCGTTGGCAAAGCACTAGGCGTTGTCGGACAACACGGTCGTGAACAACGGTTGTTTGCAGTGTCCCGGACGCTTTGAGCGTCCGGGACACTCGTTCGATCGTTTTCCGACAGATGCGTTGGTGCCATGTAGTCCTACTGTGACGATTCGTGTGATTGGGATGAGTGCAAAGTGTGCAGTGTGCAGTGAGCAGTGCAAAGTGCAAAATGAAATGCACTTCCATCAGTCGCCAAGCTGGCGCGACTGCCGTCGGACAACACCTCAGCGTGCCGGTTCGTGTCTCAAAGAGTTTTTGCCCCTCGTCCACTTTGCACTGTTCACTTCTCACTTTGCACTGAATCTTTCGGACCAATCCGTCGCAGTAGAAGTAGTCCGGCCCCCTTGGTCCGGAGGTGTTCCTTCGCTGTCGTTGTCGATCATTTCGTCCGGACCAAGGAGTCCAGACTATGTCACCGCGAATCGGGGTCACCGCGAATCGGGAAGTGATTCCGGCCCCGTTCTTGAGCGGCCCCCTCTATTGGGGGCGCACTGTCGCAGACGAAGGGGCACTCAATTCGATCAGCGTGTTGACGGGAGCGGCTCCCGCTGTGATGGCGTAGCGGCCTGCTGCGTGCTGAGTTTGCGAGTGCTCTTTCGGGAGATCGCCCTCGGTCCAGACGTGTTTCACGGTGAGCGGCGTCGCGGGGCGCGGTTGATCGTCGAGGCAGTGAGCGATGAGGCGGTAGGCATTCAAACTCGGGTGGCCGACGTACTCGGCGTAGATGGCGTTGGCGGGCGAGTCGAGTTTCACTTCGCGATCGACGTTGTAGTGCCAGTGCGTTTGCTCCGTTGGCCGGGCGAGGGCCGTCGTGCTGCCGGGACCGTCTTGGAAGAGCGGCTGGAAATCGCGCGGCGAGTTCGGCGCGAAGCGGATCGCGTTGCGGGGCGGGTTGTCGGGATTGCCGACGCTCATGCGAAAGCTCGCACCGGCCGAGAACCACGCGATCTTGGTCTTGGGAAGCGACGGCAGCCGCGCGAGCAGCGTGCCCTTGGCTCGTTCGGAGTGACTCGTCGGATCGAACTCCTTCGGGGCGCGCAGCAGATAGTGGAGGAACTGGTTCTCGTCGGTGGGGTTGGGCTGGATCGAGAGGACGCGCGTCGGCAGGCCGTGATGATCGCCGGACTTCAGCTCGAAGGAGTTCTCGCCCGCACGCAGCGCGGGGAGCGACGCCGGTGCGACTTGAACCCAGGTCGTGATCTTCAGTGACTTCAACACGGCCGCGTCGGGCTTGCCCTTCATGCCAACCTTGAGCAGGTAGCCGTAACTCCCCGCGACCTGCGCCGTCAGATCCAAAATCGCGGGCCACTTCTTTGGCTCCAGCGTGATCCAGGTGTCTCCGAAATCGGGCGACCACGCGAGCGTCACTTCGGTCCCGTCGGCCTCAATCACGGATGCCTCTTTGTCGTCCTTCACGTCGTCGATCTGGCCGACTTCGGGGACGATGACGTACGGCGAACGGACCTCGAAGACCGCCCAGCCGTCACCCGGTTTGATGAGCGTCAGTCCCGCATCGGTCACTTGAACATTGTGAGAGTCGAACGCTCCGTCCTCGAAATCAGTGCTCGTTCCGTCTGCCGCCTTTCCTTTGAGCGACGGTTCGTAAACGAAGCGGCCGTTGCCGTGAGTGTGCTTCGACCAATCGGCGTGTTTAGGTTTGGGGCCGCGCGGAGCGCGTTCGAGCAGCTCGCGGTACGGCTTGTCCTTCAAGTCAGCCTCGTGAACGAGCCACCGATCGCCCTGCGGTTGCCACCAGCGTGTGAACGTCTCGCCCCGCCGAATCAAAAAATCCATCGTATGACCGGTTGCTGCGACACCGTAACGGTGGTTGACCTCAGTCGCCTCGTACTGCTTCTTGAGTGCGGCGAGATCGTCCTTCGGGAAGAAGCCTAACCCTGGCTTGCGCTCCCACAAGGAGCCGTCTTGGCGTGCTTCATCGAGCGACCGCAGTTGTCCGTTCTTGTCGAGGAACACTCCGCGCAGATCGAGGTCGATGTAGCGCCACTGTTCCTTGGCGAAGACCTCACACAGCGTGTGCTGCATGCCGGGGAGACTGATCGTCCGGGCGGGACCGCAGCCGCCTTGCTCCCACAGCCCCGCCATCGCCGGACCGACCGCATCGCAGAAGCCGCAGCCGTAGACATTGATGAGCTTGATGGGGTCGCGCACCATCGCGTACTCGTAGTGCTTTTCCGGTCCCTCGAAGACTGCACCGCCGGGAGGGAACAGCCCGGTCTCGGGGTCGGTGAGATAGTCGAACATCGCCCTCGCTTTGGCCTCGGGGGCGAGGTCTCGCCACGCCGGATGTTCGGCAAACGTCCGGCAACTGTAAGCATCGGCCACGCGCGGCGAGATGATGCGCGGCGAGTACCACCGCGCCGAAGCCGTCTCACCCCAACACGCGATGAAGAGGCCCGCGATGAAGGTCTGAACCAGTACGCCACGAAGGCGGAAGTTGCGGTGAGTCATGGTCACGACTTGAGTCCTGCGAGTGGGAGTCATCAACGGGAACAACCAAGTGCTTCGTCATGGCTCAGAGTGGGGGTGGGGTGGCCGGAGCTGGACTGAGGCTTGGGGAAGGAAGCCCGGGGTTTCGCGAAGATGCCGCTCCGACCCTTGAACTTACCCACATCTTTTGTTCATTGCGACGAACCCTCTGCTGGCGAGGCGGAGTTTTTCGAGCCGCGCCCGAGAGTGAACCAGCCGGGGCCGTCGTTCATTGGTGGTCGTCTTTTCTTGTCCCCTCTCCCGCCCGACTTTGGGGGGAGAGGGTTAGGGTGAGGGGGGCTTTGCTTCAGGCCGGAACTCGCTGGAATCCATGCCGCTCGTTGTTGTGTTGGTCAGTCACACCCGCTTCCAGGGTCTCTCGACCGTTCGGCCCCCTCACCCTAGCCCTCTCCCGAAGACGGAGGAGAGGGGACCGGAATGTGACCACCAATGAACGACTGCACCCGGTTTCGCACCAGCGGGGGCCGTCGTTGTGTCTGCTGGTTTGTCCGTGGAGACGAGGGGTCGCTAGAATCCGCCCTCTCCATTCTTCAGTCTCGCTGACTCGCGATGCCGTGACCGTTTTACGGCGTTGGTTGAGTCGAAACGGGGTCTTGGCCTCACCTAGGAATCAGCAACATGGACTTTCCGGTTTGTCCCGCATGCGGCCAGTCGGTCATTGATGATGATGTCGAAGACTGTCCGTTCTGCGGTTCGTCGATGAAGTCGAAACCGGGAGCCAAGCCCGCCGCACCCAAGCCTGCCGTGCCCAAAGCCAGCGCGGGAGTGAGTGGCAAGCCAAGTGCTGTCGCCGTCAAGCCGGGGTCGCCGACGGCCAAGCCAGTCGCGGGAAAGGGAACTGCCGGTGCGAAGGCTGGCGCTGGGAAGAGCAGCGGAGACGACGACTTTCCCTTCGGTGACGATCTGCCGAGCGGTGCGTCGGCAATCCAAGCCATGCCGAACGCGACCAAGCAACGTTCGTTGGCCGTGGTCTGCCCGATGTGTGAGACCGTCGGCTACGTCCCTCCCACAACCGCCGGTTCCGAAGTGAAGTGTGCCAACTCGAAGTGCCTGGTGCCGGTCTTCAAGGCACCGGTTCCGGTGGTTGAGGCACCGCCCCCACCGAAGCAGAAGAGCAACCTCATCCCGATCCTCGGCGTGACGGCGGCTGTCGCCGTGCTGGGGGGAGTCGGGTACTTCATTCTGCCAGGGCTGCTGGCCAGCAAGCCTAAGCCAGCGGGCATGTCGGACGAAGACAAGGCGATGATGGCCGAAATGGGCAGCCAGAAACCGGCCGTTGCCACGACCCAGTCTCCTGCCAATCACACTCCCGCCACGGACAACACGAGTACGAAAAACGATCCGCAAGCGGCTCCTGAGGTGAAGACCGCCGACGCCATCATCGCCGAGACGCTCAAGCAAATGAACGAGTCCTGCCTCGTGGGGGATCGGCGTCAACGCAGTAAGCCGTTCTGTCGGCAACAGGCGGCCGAGGCGAACATCCTCACCGGGGATGTTGTGGCCGCGCGCGAACACTTGAACCAACTGGTCGTGGTGGGGCGAGATGTCCCGTACTACCGAATCGTTCCGAACCTCGAACTGTTCTGGATGGGACGGAGTGCCGGTGACAAAGCCGCGGCCACGAAGTCGCTCGAAGCGGCTTTGGCCGATGCACCGAAGATCCCGAAGGTCGGCCGCAATCAGTTGGAGATCGCCGCACGACTGGCCGCCGCCCTCGCGGCAGATGGCCGCATTCCTGCCGCGCTGTCTGCTCTACAAGGACATCAATCTGCGGAGGGTGAAGGTCAACTGGCCGCGCGCGTGCAGATGGCCTCCGACGGACGACTCGCGCGGCTGACGACGGTTCGAGCCATGCTGCCCTGGACCGCACCTCAAGCCGTCGCGGCGACAGCATCACTCACCACGCGCGGCCAATTGGCAGCGGCCCGAGCTTGGGCGGAAGCACAGCCTCTCGAAGAGGCGAAAACAGAATGCCTCGCCATTTGGGCGGAGGCGGTCGCACGCGGACAAGCTCAGCCCGGTTCAGCCGATTCCAATGCCGATCTCGTGTCCGCGGTGAAGACGCTGCCTCCGCAGTTGGCAGCGCGCGTCTGGGCACGCGCCGCGTGCGGTCGCTTCCTGGCGAAGGACGAAGCCGGAACGGCCGCGACGCTGAAGATCGCTCGCGATCTGTTGGCGACCGTCGCCGGACCGGTCGAACCGAAGCTGCCCGAAATCAAGTTGATGTTGAAATACAGTTCGCCCGCAGCGACGCCGCTCGTCCAAGCGGCAACCACTGCGACCGAGATCGCGTTCGTGCAGTCTCTATCACCCAGCACCTTGAAGGATGCCGATGCCTCGCTCGATCAGGCTCTGCAATTCGCACGCGGGCTGGCACCTGGACTCCCCGCAGTCTCTCAACGTGCAAATGAGGCCGAACAAGCGGGGGCCAGTGGCATGTTAAGCCTGCTCAAGCGTGAATTAGCTTTGAAGTCGGATGACGAAGCGCGACTGCGTGTGGGCGATTACCGACGTAAGTTGACCGAAATTCACACGGCCTCGCGCCAGCGTTTCGAGTTGCAGACGGCCATTCTGTCGCGGCTGATCGACGCGGGCTTGAAAGACAAGGCGTGGGTTTTGGTCAGTACCCGCAGTGCCGAATCGGACCCGAGTCTGCGTGACGATTTCCTCGACTCGTCACTCGTCGGGCAACTGCTGGAAGTTCATCGTGGCAGCGACACCGAGAAGGCGATTCGCGGAGCACTCGCAGAGAACGCCGCCCCCCAGCGCCCCGACGCGGTGGTGGCGCGCGAGCTGCTGAATCAAGGAGACGCCGCCGCCGAGTTCGTGTCGAGTCTCGAATCGAAAGGCGGTCTCCGCGATGGCTTGGCGTTGTCCTTGGCAACGAGTCTGGCCACAACCGGCAAACTGGACCTAGCAATCCAATTCATCGGTCGCCTCGATGACATCGTGTTGCGTGAAGAAGCCTATCGTTTGACGGCGGGCTTGGCGGCACAGCGTGGTCAGTCGGAAGCGGTCTTCAAGCAGATCGGTCTCGCCAGCCAAGCCACTGAAAAGGCGGCGCTCGGTCGCGGATTGATTGGCGGCCTGAAAGCGACCGCTCCTTCGGACGATCTTCCTGAACCCGCCGCGCGGTGACGTAGTCCGGACCCCTTGGTCCGGACGAAATGATCGACGACGACTGCGAAGGGACACGTCCGGACCAAGGGTCCGGACTACCAAATGCGGGAAGTGATTTTGAACCAGTTCCTAAACCGACAGCGCTGATCTGATAGTGAATGCCACTTTTTTTCGGTCTTTCGAGCCCGGAGGGCGGCAGAAGGTAGGCCACGGCGCGAGCCGTGGGTTGAGTGGCACAGGGACGACATTAGCCCGGAGGGCGACACTTCGATCAACCTTCGATCAACCTTCGATCAACCTTCGACGGCCTGCGATGTGTCGCCCTCCGGGCTGAGGAAGCCTGCGACAAAAACCCCACGGCTCACGCCGTGGGCTACGATCTCACGCCCTCCGGGCTAAAGAACTCACGTCCAACGTTGGCTACGAAACAATCAGATTAGGGCTGTAGGTCTCTCAGAGTGCCTCTCCTCAAGCCGTGGGAAGTGTCATGCCGTCACTCACTCTGCTCCGACAAGCGCATACGCTGGCCGATCCACGCGAGCAGGTGCGAGTCCTCGAACGCGGTGACTCGCTGGCGCGGTTCGACTCGACGTTGGCTCAACACGGACTGACACCGCTTGCGGCGACGAGTTTGGACGTATTGCAGGTCAACGTCGGACGGTTGTGTAACCAGACGTGTCGCCACTGCCACGTCGATGCCGGACCGGATCGGCGCGAGAGCATGTCGAGCGAGGTCATGCAGGGCTGCCTCGACGTTTTGCAACGGCACCCGTTCTCGACGCTCGACATCACCGGCGGTGCCCCCGAGATGAATCCGCGCTTTCGCTGGTTGGTCGAGCAGGCACGACCTCTCGTCGGTCGGATCATCGACCGCTGTAATCTCACGATCCTGCTCGCACCGGGATTCAACGACTTGCCCGAGTTCTTGGCTGAGCATCGCGTCGAGATTGTCGCGTCGCTGCCGTGCTATCTCGAACAGAATGTCGATGCACAGCGCGGTGACGGCGTGTTTGCAAAGTCGTTGGAGGCACTTCGCCGCTTGAACGGTCTCGGTTATGGACAGCCAAGCAGTGGCTTGGTGCTCAACCTCGTCTACAACCCGCTCGGGCCGTCATTGCCGCCCGAGCAGGTCACATTGTCGGCGGCGTATCACCGCGAATTGGCCGCGCGGTACGGGATCGTCTTCAACGCACTGTTCGCGCTGGCCAACTTGCCAATCAGCCGGTTCCTCGACGACCTGCTTCAATCCGATCGCTACGACGAATACCAACAGCGGTTGATTGACGCGTTCAATCCAGCCGCCGCTGCGGGTGTGATGTGCCGCAACACACTTTCGGTCGATTGGATGGGCCGCTTGTTCGACTGCGATTTCAACCAGATGCTCGATCTGGAACTGGAATCGGCCGCGCCGCGAACGATCTTCGAGTTCGCGGCAGCCCCGCTCAAGAACCGCCGCATCGTGACCGGTCGCCACTGCTTCGGCTGCACGGCCGGAGCCGGTTCAAGCTGCCAAGGGGCGATCACGCCGTGAAGTAGGAATAACTTCCAACACGCGGTCGTTGATGATGCTTCCTACCGCCAAAAGTGAGACATCCGCATCGTTTAACCGCGTGGGCAACGCCCCGCGAGTCGAAGGCGAAACCGCGTTCCATGTCGCTCTACGCGCGGGGCGTTGCCCACGCGGTTAAACGACCAAGCTTGACCTCCGAGGCACATTTCAGTGTCGCATCCCACCTCACGGACTCACCGAGATGCGGCCTTTGGCTTTGAAGGTGACGGGCTGAGCGCGGCCATCGATCTTCAACACGAACTCCTCGTCGAACAATCCCGCTTCGGCGGGAGGCGTCAGCGTGAGTGGCACCATGTGAACGACGGCTGTTGCTTCGGGGCATTTGATTTTGAAGGCTTCATCCGACAGCGATGCGGTGGCGAGAGTTAAAGCAGAATCCGTCTGAGCGGTCGCCGAGGGAGTCACTGCGGCCTCTTCGGCGGGCTTCAGTCGGACTTCGCGAGTGACATGGTTCACTTCGGCGATTTTGAACGGCTTTTTGCCGCGCACGATCACGTTCATGGACTTGGCCTGGCCCGGCGAAACCGTTCCGAACTGAACGTCCGTCACGACGATGTCGGCTTCGATTTTGGCTTCGATTGGTATCGAGATCACGTTGTTGTTGCCGACTTCATCGGTCGTCAGTACCAGTTGGTCTCGCAACAGACCCGTTGGTGCATTGCCGTCGATCACGACGCGGACTTCGTAGTTGGCCGTTCCTCCGGCACGCCTCAACTCGACAACCTCAGTCGTGAGGTGTGGGTTGCTAGCCTTGGCTGATTGGATCTTCCAGTTGCCGCGACCTCCCACGTAATTGATCCCGATCCGTTGCGTGTAGCCTTTACCGAGATCAATCGTGCCGAAGCCGACATAACTGGGACTCGCTTCGACATCCGTGCGGATGTGGGCCGAGACCGGGATCGTGACCGAGTCCGTGTAGCCGTGTGCCGGTTCGTAGAACGAGACAGTCGCGCGGACATTGCGGTCCCCGGTGAATCGCACCGTGTCGAGCCGCAGCGTGATCTCCCGCACTTCCTTGGACACGAGCGTAAACGGGGCCGTATCGACCCACGAGATACAACCGCACGATACGCCCAGACTCGTGACTTGAATGGGATCTTGATACCGGTTGGTGACCTTGATCTTGAAGGTCGTGTCAGCGAGCCGAGCGACGCTGCCGAATTTGACTTCGGTACGATCGAGCATCTTGTCGCCCCAGTCTTGAGCGGTGAGTGGCGCGATCGTGGCGGCGGCGACGATCAGAGTGAACAGTGCTGGCAAGGGGGCAAGGATTGTCATGAGGGTTCCTTCGGCAAAAAGCGGGATCGTGGGGGGGCGATCAATCAGGCAAGACGACCAACTCTGAGAATCAAACCCGTGAAGGACTGATCCAAATGAGCGGTCTCGAGTTTCCTCGGCCAATCCTTGTAGCCGTGGTGCCAACTCGACATCTGGAACCGACCTCCTTGTTCCAGTGCGACGATGCGAACGACAGAAATCATGCGACCACACCAACCCGAAGCGTGAGCGAGGAGGTGAGAGCAAGCCTCCTCGCTCACGCTTCGGGTTGGTGTAGAGTCGCAGATTTCCTGCCGCTTACGGACGCGCAGGACATTATGCGCCGCCTATGTGAGTGTCAAACAAATTCTCTTGCGGCACGAGGAGACACCGCAGAAACAAAACACTCGCCCACTGCGGTCGCCGAGTTCGACCGTACTTCACCAATCGACAAAGTCCGCTTGAAAGCGAACGTCTCGCTGCGAGCGTCCCCTCAATTATCAATTTGCAATTACCAATTAGCACTTTGCAATCTCTTCCAACACCCGACTCAAAGAGTCGTGTTTGGAACTCGAAGGACTCCACGTACCCTACTTGCTGACGGGCAGGAGTGCCCGTCCTACGGGCGTTTGCGCTGGCGGTAGAGTTCGCGGAAGCTGTGCTTTGGCATCGGCGGCAAATCGCGCTGCTTGCCCCACGGGTTGAGGCGATTGTAGACAAGGAATCGCGGCAACTTGGGGAAGACCCAGCGACTGATGCGACCGGCTGTCGTGAAGAGCCACGTATTGCCGAGGACGATGCGACCGAGCTTCATGCTGAAGCGTTTCGACCACGGGAGCAGGCCCCTCACCGCGATCTCGCGCCGCCAAGTGAGGAGCTGCGTATGCAGGTCGATCTTCACCGGGCAGACATCGCTGCACGAGCCGCACAAGCTGCACGCGAACGGCAGACTTTTGTGAGTCTTCGCGTCGCGCGACGGGGCGAGGATCGAGCCAATTGGGCCGGGCACCGTTGTCTCGTAGCTGTGGCCGCCGCTGCGTCGATAGACCGGACACGTATTCATGCACGCGCCGCAGCGGATGCAATTGAGCGACCGGCGGAAATCGGCCGAGCCAAGAATGTCGCTCCGGCCATCATCGACGAGCACGATGTGCAGCTCACCCCCTGCGCGCGGGCCGTGGAAGTGGGACGAGTACGTGGTGATCGGCTGGCCGGTCGCCGACCGAGCGAGCAGTCTCAAGAAAACGCCCAAGTCGGCGGCACGCGGGATGAGCTTCTCGATCCCCATGCAGGCGATGTGAACTTGGGGGAGACTCACGCCGAGGTCCGCGTTCCCTTCGTTGGTACACACCACGAAGCCGCCCGTTTCGGCGATGGCGAAGTTCACGCCGGTGATGCCGATGTCGGCTTCGAGGAACTTGCGACGTAGTTCGCCCCTCGCCGCGTTGACGAGGTACGGCGGATCGGTCGCACCCTTCTCGGTCCCGATGTGCTTGTGAAACAGCTCGCCAATCTCTTCCCGCTTGATGTGGATCGCGGGCATGACGATGTGAGACGGCGGCTGTCCGAGCAACTGCACGATCCATTCGCCGAGGTCCGTGTCGGTCACTTCGATCCCGTGCCGTTCGAGGAACGGGTTGAGATGACACTCCTCGGTGAGCATCGACTTACTCTTCACGATCTTCTTGCCCGCGTGCTTCTGGATGATCGAGAGGACGATCTCATTGTGTTCGGCAGGCGTGCGTGCCCAGTGAACAACGGCCCCGAGTTTCGTGGCGTTCCGCTCGAACTCTTCGAGGTAATCAGCCAGCCGCGACATCGTGTGCTGCTTGATCTGCGAAGCCCGCACTCGCAACTCCTCCCACTCGGGCAACGCCGCCGCCGCCTTGTCTCGCTTCGAGCGGACAAACCACAACGACTGATCGTGCCAGTGCGCGCGGGAATCGTTCGCGACGAAGAGGGTGGCGTTCTCGGGGTGTTCATGGTGGGCGGTGGCAGTGCTGGACATGCGGCAGGCTCAGTGAAAAAGTGTCACTCAAACAGTTGCTTCAGTGGGAAGGAGAACCCCGGCAGGATGTCGTCGAAGCGGACGAGGTCGCCGTTTTTGAGTTGCTCTTCGTCACGGTCGGAGCGGTAGATGCGACCGATCTCGGTGGTGGGATCGACGACGCAGACAACCGTCACACCGGCATCAAGGTACTCCACGACTTTTTTCAAGATGTCCCTCCAACGGTCTGAGGGCGATCGGACTTCAAAGACCAGATCGGGTGGAGCGGGTAGGTATCCATCGGGCAACGGCCCCTTGGAAATTTTGGCGTAGCTGATGTAACAGACATCGGCTCCTCGCACGGTATCTGGGCCTCGCTGCGTGGGAATGCAGGTGTCATTTGTCAGCACATGGCCGAGACGATCGTCGGCAAAGTTTCCAAGGAATCGGGAAATCCGATAGCACACCTGTGCGTGCCTTGGCATTGGTGGTGGCATCTCAATCACCTTTCCTTTGACGAGTTCAACGGGGCCGTCGAGGTCTGCACGCAGCAGGAACTCTTCGGCAGTGAGCAGCGCGGGAATTGTCAGCGTGGTCATGGTCTGTCCTCCTTGGGATCGGAACGACCGTCATCGTACATGTCGAAGGGCTAACGCCCAAGAACCGAGGGGCTAGCAGCCTGTTGAAAATAGAAGCCTGAAGCGCGAGCGAAGGATTTCTGAGCCGAATTCGTCCGCATTTGCGACATCCTTCGCTCGCGCTTCAGGCTTC
>JAYTGQ010000274.1:0-16109 GCA_043733345.1 Schlesneria sp. | reverse complement strand
GCCGCCAAGCCGCAGCGCTCATTGCCGAACCCCCGCGCCGCATGAGCTTCAAACGCACTTGGACCACCTTCCACATCTTCCTCTGGTCCTCGCAGGCCAAGGACTCCTCGGGCTGGCGCGCCAAATACCGTCCAGCTTTGCTGATGGCCACGCCAGACAAACTCCCCCACCGTCCCGGCCGTTCCTGGTCGTCGGTCTCGACGGCCAACGCCACCGATGGGCACGCCAGACAAACTCCCCCACCGTCCCGGCCGTTCCTTCAAACGAGAAGCCTACGCCCGACGACCAAAATCCACCCCATTCAAAAAACGAAAACCCAAAACTTCCAAACCCAAAACTGACTCTTAAAGTTAAGTGCTATTGGGCTGACGCCGCCCCGCTCAGAAACCTCTCACTATTGACCGTGTGAGGCATCGCCTCACGACTTGCCAAGAACATCTCAACATGGACCGTGTCAGGTCAGGTCATCAATCACGGGCTGCCGTCGCGGGGTGTGAACGACTGCGGCGCGGATCGCGGCCAGCGCGATGACGAGCGGCCCGAGGAAGCCGGGAGTCAGCGTGAACCACCAGACCAGTCCGAACAGCAACCACGAGAGGGTGACGCGGGTACTCAGCCATTCGCCCCATTCGAGGCGGATGAGATGCCTCAGTGTCGGAATCGCGATCAGGCTGAGCAGCAGCCCGAGCAGCACAGCCAACCAGCGGCGATCAATCAGCCAGAAGTCGACACGCGGCGATGCGGCCGTCGCCACGATCCGGAGTGCGTCGGGGTGATCGACGAACTGTTCTTCGAGGTGACGGAGGGGCCGCTCGGCAAGCGGCGGTTTGTCGAGCGTGGTCGATCGCTCTAGGCCGTTGATGGCTTCGACGATGCCGCCCCAGCGTTCGAGTCGCGCTGTGAGTGCTGCCGACGCTTGAGCTGTGCGTGATGGCAGTCGCGTCGCCACCCGAGACTGAAGCTCATCAATCAATTCGCGGTTGGCCGCCACAGCGCGCGGGTCGTTGATGAGTGACGCTTGGCGGTCGAGCAGGATCTCCAAACGGTCGAACGCGGCATCCATCCAATCGGTCTGAGGCAACTTCGATTGGCCGACTACCAGCCCGTTGCGATGGGGTAAGACCGTGACCAGCGAGCGGGCCACTTTCACGTGAGTCGGCCACGGCAGCAGGACTTGTTCGCTGTGCGCGTGGCGTTGCGGCTGAGCCAAGGACTGCTCCCAGATCACCACGAGAATCGACTCGCGCCCACCGCCGACGAGAGGCACACGCAGCGGCCCCGTGGTGACCGAGGGCAGTGCCAGCGGTCGGTCATCGAGCAGCAAGGCGATCAGTTGCAGGCCGACAGGCAAATCGAAGTCAATCGCTTCGCGCGTTTGCGACAGGAACGCGCGGGTCAGGCCGCGTCGATCTCCGTCGGGAGTGAGCCACAAGGTGTGATCGAGCAGTCGCACAAGAGGTTCATCGACATGAGCCGTCGCCGCTTGGCGATGCAATCGCACGGGGGCGGCTTCGAGGCGGTACATCGCCGAGGTGGTGTCGGGCGACCGCTCAGAAAGGAATTCATCCGCCCAACCGGGCGATTCGTCCGGCTTGAGTTCCGTGCCGACAAGCGGCGTCCAAACATCGGCCGGAGTCGCGACGAGACACATCTCGTGTGAGGTCGCTTGCAGCGGCGCGGGCCACGGCAGCTCCCAGTCGCCGCGTGTCGGCTCTTCCACCACGATGTCGAACGACAGCATCACTTCCGTCGGTTCGGGCGGCAGTGTCAGGTCCAAGCGGCGCGAGCCATCGACCGGCTCGTGCCACGTCGCCTCGGCCTGTTCGATTCGCACGCGGGCGGGATCGACTGCATTTGCCGGGAAACGGACACCGAGTCGCCGCGGCGATTCACCGAGCGGTGTGAGCCACAACTGGCCGGTCAGTTTCCAGCCGCGGGCGTCGGTCTGGGCGAGAACGGCCACGGTTCGCGCAGCGCATCGAGCATGCCGCGAAGACACGCTGATGATCGCCTTCGGATCGGGATCGGCGATCTGATAGCGTGCCAACAGCACGGGTGAAAGGTCATTTGCCTGGTCGATCGCCGCCTCAAACGGGGGAACATTCCGCGGCAAGGTCAGATCGACATCGACATCCGCCTCGCGATACAGCTGCCACTGAGATTCGACCAGTTCCGCTTCCTCGCAACGCACGACCGGCAGTGGCACAGCGCGGCCGTGACGCAGCGTCATTCCCGCCTTGAGGGTCAACTCTTGCACGCCGGTTGTTTTGTCGCCGAGGAACACGACGACGCGGGTTGGCGAAGCTCCTTGTTTCGTTTCCGACCAGCGAATCAATCGCTCGGCACCGTTCTCGTGAATCGAGATCGACTCAATCTGTAAGCGACGATCGACGAACAACACATGCTGATAGACGGGAGCCTGTGTCGCTTCGAGTAGCGCGTCGAGCGTCCATTCGAGACGCCGTTTGTCGATGTGGCCGGTCTGCATCCAGCGCAAGGCCCGGCGACGCGCGAGTTGCGGCGAGATCGCGAACTGCGGCAATTCCCCCTCGCGCGGTTGAAACACGACGTGTGGTCGGCCCAGCGGCGGTGAGTCACCCCACGCCGTGAGAAACTCGGCGGCTGAGAGCCCCGCCGCCGATTCGAGATCGAGGTTCTGGGCCTCGACTCGAAATTCAGAACCCGCGCCGATCCACCACCAGTTCTGCTGCGGCACGACGCGCACGACACCACCGCGTGTCAGTCCGAAGCGGGGCAGTGGGACCGCACCATTGGATTCGAGCGTCGGGACCAACAGTGTTCCTTCCATCTGGAACGATCGCCGCTGTGGCCGGTCAAAAGTCACTCGCAGTTTCGGCAGGCCGTCGGTGCCACTGATGACTTCGGTGCGGAGCAGGCCGACAGCGCGAACATCGCCTGCGCGCAACAGGCACCCTTTGGGCAGATCGAGTTCGAGGGAATCAAGTGGACCCTCGAGCGGCGTGCAGCGAAGTCGGAACCGCAACTCGGCGACGGACGGCCGAATGTCGAGAACCTGCATCGCCGAGACCTCAACGCGGCCCGGCTTCGATTCAGGTGCCGCGACTGACCAGCGGGCTTCGAGCTGCGATGTCGAGCCGCAATCGAGTGTGATCGTGCGACGATCGGCCGAGCGTGTGAAGGCCCCGCGACCGCCGAGGAGATCCCAAAACTCGACCACTTCCGCCAACTCCATCGACCACTGGGAATCGACGACACGCGGGATCGACGACGTGAATCCGACACCGGCCGCAGTCTTGTGCGCGACACGTTTCAAATCCAATTCGAGATCGAACGCCGACGCCGTTGCCGCGCGTGGCAGTGTGATCACAAAGCCGTGGCCGTCGGGAGCCATCGTCGTGGAATGCGGTTGTCCGTTGACGCGGCAAGCGTCCGCTCCCGCCAGCACAGCGTCAGAAATGGGAATGAGAATCTGCTGTTCGGTGGTGTCATTCAGAATGTGAATGCGGAATTTCGCCAGCAAGCTCACGCTGCCCGAGTTGTTCACCACCGCGCGATATCGGGCTGAAGCGATCAGCCAGTCGGGAGCCGCCGCAGCCAGTTGTGCCGTCTCTTTCAAGCGGGTCAAAAGTTCGGGTGCGACATAGACCAGCGCCTGCGTTTGCGACGGAAGCCCGGTGGCATCGACGGGCACAAACACGGAATTCGCAGCTCGTGCCGCCGCCGCAAACTTCGGTTCGGCATCGACACTCCACAATAATGAGTCCGCGTTGGAGGCCGTTGCACCCGCAGCCGGCTCGCTTGGGAAGGCCCCCGCGCCGCCGGTCGGGTTCGGTTTGCGAGTCGTCTCGCGCGGCCTGGCTGTGGATTGCGGAGAGGACTCCTGTGCGAGAGTGCCCGCGACCCAACTGCTTCCCACCGCGAGGCCAATCCCCAGCACGGTCGTTCCGTTGAAGTTTCCGAGTGCAAAGTTGTGCGTGCTACCACCGGGAACCAAAGTCGCATGGTGTCGATGAACGAGCAGCGACCGCCGTGGGATGAGCAGCGCCACAATCGTGCCCGCGATGCCGCCGCCCGCGAATTCCGCGTAAGGTGACCCGCTACACAGCGCGAGGCCGACGAGCCATGTGAGCCAGTAGGCGGCCAGTCGGTCGCGATACTTCCAGCCAATGATCCGCACGACGATGCCGATCGACAGCGAAATTGCGAGCGCGATCCACGAGAGGAGTCGCGTCCGTGTGGCGTGCCACGTTTCCAACCACAGTTCCTCGGGCACTTCCAATGACGAGGCACTGTGAACCTGCCATTCGATCGGCGCGATCAACTCACCGTTCAACTCGCCCACCGGTGAGACGGGGGCGGAATGCGGTTGCAGCAGCTCACGCCACGCTGCGATCGCGAACGGGTTGAAGAGCGTTTCGCCGCGCGATTGACCGAGCGGCCCGAACAGCCGCTCGGTCCACGTCGGCCGCGGCAGTGGCCGTGCGAGACGAACGCCCAGTGGTTCCGAGAACAATCGCACGGAAGGAGGCAGTGCAAACTCCCACTCGAACCCGAGGACCGTCGCGGCCACGAGGGGGATGATCACACGGCGGCTGTCGCGCACCGCGCGGCCTCGCGACGGGACGCGGTACAACAGTTCCACGACATCGCGCCGCGCGGCACTGAGGCCGGGGATAAGCAATGACTCACCCACGGAATTCGGAACGATCGCCTCTCCAGCCACCGTCGCCTCCTGCAACACGGCCGGTGACGGCAGGCGAATCCGCAGCGTCTCTTGAGTGGCCCCGTTCTCCAGTCGAATGCGGGCACGGTAGAGATCGAAGCCGTTCGTGTTCGATGAGATCAACGACCGGACTTGCAGCGAGACCATCGCGGGGTACTCGCGCGAGGAACTGGATTCTCGCGGCGCAAGGGACAGTTCGTCGTCGAAGGCATCGTACTGCCAGAGGTTGTTCGCGAAGGACGATGCGGCATCCGAGACGATCACCGCACGAGTGGAGTCATCGGTCGCAGTCGTTTGAGGGTCGAGGCCCCGAGCGTCGATCGACAGTTCGAGTGACTCGGGTCTGCGCAAACGCAGCCGTCCGCGCCGCTCGACCGACTGCGGCACGAATAACAACGCGGGACGCGCAGTGACCGGCCAGCGATTGCTCCGCAATCCTTCAATCTCAATCGGCCCGGCGGGCAATGGCGGCAGTCGCAACTCCCACAGTTCGCCCGTTGCGGGACAGTTCCATTCGGCATGTTGTGCCACGGGGAGCCGCACCGCCGTCAGTTCTCCTGGTCGGGGCAACAACACCGACCAGCGGGCCTCCGATCCCGGCTGGGTCAGATAAACGAGCAGCCGATCAAGGGGTGAACCTTCTGCACGACAACGAATTTGAAATCGCTCGCGATACTCGGCGGGAGCCGCTTCCACGGTCACTTCGGTCGTGGCGGAGACCGGTCGCAGGCGCGTGACCAATTGCATCGAACTGGTCGTTTCGAGAGCGTCACCTCGAAACCAAAACTCACCGTCTTTGCGTGCCCGCGCACGTCGCCGCAGTCCGGCCGTGACCGACTCCTCCGGTGCCGAGACTCGTTCAAACCGAGCCTCTTCCGACAGGAGCGGATTCAATCCGCCGGGGACCACCAGACCGAGCGTCGTTTCGACTTGGTCGCAGTGGGGCAGATACGGCACGGGCAGCGCGAACGACTGGCCGATCGCCACCGATCGTCGTCGTGCGAGAACCTTCACCGTGTGAGGTCGCCCCGGTTCGATCGCTTCTAAAAACTCGACCGTCAGCAGTGTTTGGCCACCCGGCTGTGATTGCACGTCCCACCCGGCCAAACGCGATGTGCCTTGCTTCGAGACGAACTGCACGTCGGTGATTTCCCACTCGGGTGGGAACTGGCATCCCGTTTGAAAGCCACCGCCGCTCGACGAGGCCCAGACGATTTCCGTGGTCAGCGTCCACGAGTCCTCGCCCGTTTCTAACAGTCCGACCACCTGAGCCGCCAGCGATGCACGCGGCCGACGCACGTCGAGGATCAGTTGTGCTTCACGCTGTAATTGGCGGAACGAAAAGACTTCCCCTTCGGCCGCCAACGTGACGGCACCTTGTTGACGGAAGCCGTTCGCGCGGATCGAACGGAGCTGAATCGGAGCGACGATCGTCAGCAGCTGCCGCCCCGATGAAAAGACTCCGCCCTGAACGTCGATCTGCGGTGAAACCGTCGGCTGGCCCGGCTTCTGGACAGCGAGACCATCAATGCGAATCGGCCGGAGGCGTCCCTGCAACGGGCCGGGAAGTTGCACCGTCAACGTCCCCGCCGTCTCGGTCTGAGTGGGACGACTCCAAGTGAGAGCGACATCCGCGTCATAGGTCACCGCGTAAACTTCAACACTCGCCGGGACAGTAAACGTCACTTCAGTGATCGGTGCCTCGAAGACCTCCAGTTGGAAAAGCGATTGAAACCGCAGGTCTTCCTCGCGCACGACCGCACCCAATTCGTACTCGTACAAAATCGTCGGCTGGCGAACGAACACGTCGTTGCGTGGAGCGATTGCCAAGCGACAACGCCGTTCGCTGCCAAGTTGAATTCGCCAGACCTGCCACTGTGCGTCCGACCCGGCTTCGATGGGCCGCGCTTCCGGGGTCGCGCGGACGATGCGGTCGCGCGGCACCTTCAGTTCGATCAGGGACACTGCCGCCGCCGGAACAACCAGATCGAAGTCGATCTCAGCAGGCAGCCGTCGCCCCGCAGCACTCCAAGTTGCAGACAACTCGCCGTCCGGCGCATCGGCGAGCAACCACGGCTGACCAACCGCATCAGAACCCCACACCGCCGGTCGGCCCTTGGAAGCCGGACTCTCTTTCGGAGTGAGACCGTCGGTGGGAACGCCTGCGGCCTCGGGAACGTGCGGCTCGTTCCATGTCAGATCCTGCAACGCGAGGCTGATTTCCCCGAGCGGGTGCAGCACCGGATCGGAACTGGCACGCTGGACATTGAGCCGCGCTCGTCCTTCGCGCAGCGACTCACCCACCAGCGTGGCCGAGTACTGCGCGGTCGTGATCTGTACTCGACGCGGCCCGCGCTCAGCCAATTCAGCGGAACTCAACAGGCGATTGAATTCCTCACGCGGCACGGCCACGGCCTGCCAAGCGTCACGCGGCCAGTCCTTTAATCGTTCGGCAGGAACATCCACGCGGTGGATGCGCGGCAGCGCGGATTCCGGCGGAGCCGCTGCGGCAATCTCGCCACTGGCTCCCAGAATCAACAGTGCCAACAACACGAGTCGGCTCTTCGTCATGACACGCCACTCCCCGATTCCGTCCGGATGCCATCGCGGCTGTCGTGAGGTGGGAATCGCATCAATGTCGGGGCCGAACCCGAGGCTTCGATCAACGAGTCCTGCGAACTGGCGTGAGCGGCGGAGAGTTGCTCGGGCGACGGCAGTGTCAAGATTGTGCTGACATCGCGATGACGGAACCAGCTTTCGATCAAGACCGCGACCGTCGGAAAGACTAACCCGACGACCATCGGTTGGAGCAACAGTTCCAGAGGTGCCGCGTGCCATAATCCGATCGTCGCGAGCAACAGTCCCGCGATGAGCACCGTCAGCACATGACGCAGCGCGGGGATCCTCAACATCGCAAAGCCCGCCAGCAAAGATAGACCCGCACCGAACAGCACGATCAACGGCCGACTCATCGTGTGGAATGACAACGTACGCGGGGCACCGAACTGACTGAAGGCATACAGGTTCCCGGCCAACTCGGGCGAATCGATCTCGGCTGCCGTCAGCGACGGCGGGCCGGAGTCGGCACCGATGCGCTGCCGCAATTGACTGGGACTGGGGTCCGAGAGCCGATACCAAAACAAGCCCTGTCTGCGCCAGCGGAACATCGGCGTGGCGGACGACGGGTACGTGCAGACGTGCCGGTCGGCGGGCAACACCACCTGCCAGACGACCTCGGCCATCCAAGAACTTTGCGGTAACTGCGGTGAGACCAACTCGACCGCATCGATCCCACCGGCAGGTGCGAGACATCGTAGCTCGTAGTCGATCGTCAGCAGATGATCTGTGGCTCGGCTGGACGAATTGCTCGGGTTAGATCCAACAGAGCTACTCGACTCGGGCAACCGCGTTGACTCGGGCAGCCGCAGCGTGAACTTGCGAGACCCCGCCGGCTGCTCGACGACATCGCTGCCCGGCGTGAGCAGTGTGCGATCCCACGAGACCTGTGTCAGTTCCGCCTGCTGCGGGAGCGTCATGTTCAGTGAGAGCGATCGCGTCGCGATGCGGAACTGCGCCCGGAACTGCCCCACTCCCGACTGCCCGACCACCGCTGTGATCAGCCCCTTGGAAACACGCGCCGTCCCGTTCGCGCTCCCACGCGCGCGAGTCATCGTCAACACAAACTCGGGAAGCGAACCGTCGATCGCCCACAGCCACGCTTCGGGCCGCAACGGCAACGGCTTCCAAATGGCCGTCCCGGCCGTGGCCTCAAACCATTCGGACCGCGCCAGTGAAAAGCGTGTTTGCAAAAACGGCTCATCGCCACTTTGCACGACGGGAATCACCACCGTTCCTTCGATATCCGCGGCCATGTTGTCGGCCACGCGCACGAAGAATCGGGCTTGAACTTCAAAGCGGCCGATCTTCGGTTCGGGCAGCGTCAGGCGGACGAGTCGCATCACTGGGTCCGCGTCGTCGCTCCACTCGGCATTCAGCTCCAGATCGCGCTCGGCGAAGAATCGGACTCGTTCGGCCGATAGCTCGCGCGGGACTTTCAGTTTGAGTTGCGTCAGTCGCTCGTAGGCGACATCGCAGGTGATCCGTTGCACGACTTGAATGCGATCATTTTGCCAGACTGCGTCACTCGCCGACTCCATGCGCAGGCGTCGCTGTTGCGGGACAATTCGCAGCGACACATCTTGCTCTTTGCTGTCGATCCGATAGCCGGACCATTTCAAACCGCGTAGCGAGTCGGGCAGCGCGGCTTGTTCCAGCGTCATCGCGGGTGTTGGTCGCAATAGCGTCTGACCGAGTGCGGTCAGCTCGGTCTCCACGTTCTCGGCATTGGCCACGACCAACGAAACGGTCGGTGGACTGGACGCTTTCGCGCGGGGCAATGTCAGCGCCGTATCGTCCGGTCCTTTGAGTGGTCGCCTGGCACGCAGTCGAATTTGAAACGCCGCACTCTGCCGTTTCACCAACCGCAGTTGGATGTCGTCACTGTCTTTATCGATCGAAAGCGCTTCGACCAAACCTGGCGGGTCAATTCCGTCGATCAGCCATCCGCGCGCTTTCCAATCTGGCCACTGAATCGTGACTTCGGACAGGCTGTCACGATAGACCTGATATTGCAGGATGGCATCGAGGTTGAGCTGATGGACGGCGGCGGAGACATAAAGCTTCGGTTCGACCAGAAAGTACGGCACATTTTTTTCGACTTCGACAACCAGATGGAACGGCTGCGATAAAAATCGATACGCACGCGTGACGGGAGCCGTACCTGCGGCGCTACGTAACGAGCCAGCATCGATCCGCAGAACATTCGCGTCTTTGCTCTGCGGCTTGGACGATAGACGTAGGCCATCATGCGGCGCGAGGCCGATCTCACCGCTCTGCTTCCTCGCACCTTGAACGTCGAAACCGTTCAGCGTGAGTCCCGGCTTTTCCGCCGCAGGCAGTCGCACCGTCCAATGCAGGCGAACTGGGCCAGCCGTCGGTTTTTCCAGAGACACGATGACGCGATTCGGTGCGTTCAAATCGGGGCGCTGTGTGGGCGAGTCGTCTCCGTCGAGCGTCAAGACTTCCGCACCGGCGGGTAGCAAAACCGCAAACGAAGTGAACGTCCCCTGGAGTGCCTGCACCCGCTGTTGAACGTCGAGTAACACCGCGTCAGTATCGATGTGGGCGAGAATCGTCGTGTTGGATTCGAGTGACGATTCGATCGGAGAGGCGACGGGAGCCGGTTGCCAACTGAGTTCGACGCGGGGACTGAGTCCATCGACGCGGCTGCCCAAACCGAAGGCCTCGAACTGCGTCTTGCCGCCTTCCACGGCGGTGATCTCAAGTGGAGTTTGATCTCCCGCTTTGGCCGTCGCCGAGCGGTGTGGCACCGTCAGCTTGAGCTTCGCCACGGGCGAAGTTGGCAGCGACAACAGCAACCGCCGCGTCGGCAATTGTCGGCGGATCGGCACGCTGAGCGTCAGGTCCAACTGATGCGGCCCCATACCGCGAAACCACCAGACGTAGCCGCGATCGCGATCCTTGTCGCCGGGAATCTGCTGGCCCTCGCCGGTGTACTCCCACTTGGTGAGGACCGCTTCGTTCAGTTGCAGCGGGACGCGGACGTACTCATTCGCTTGCCGCAACCGGACGATGATTCTCGCCGTGAGCAATGCCCGTTCGTCATCGGCTTCGCCCGTCAATTCAATCGAGGAGACTGCTGCTGCGGGAGCCGCTTCGCGTTTGGACGACGGCGGGTTTGTGATGAATTCGACGTAGTTCTCCCACGTCGCGTTGGCCAGCACCGGGACCAGTTCACCGAGCTTGTTCGGGAGGTAACGCACTGCGGTGGGAATGGCATCCAACGGCGACCGCTGGTCCGGGTCGAGCCTCGCAGAATCGGGCGGCATCGCGGGCGCAACGGGCTTGGCTTCGATGGCCTTCGATTCACTCGGCTTGGCTTCCGCAGGCGGCTGGCTCGGCGAAGCGGCATCGACAGGCGAAGTCGGCTCTTGAGCCGCGACCATGCCCGCGACGAGCCACAGCGCACAGCCCAACGCCAGCGCGATTCGTTCCCCCCGATTCATCGCCAGTTTCCCTTCGACCGCGTTCCACATCGGCCAGTGTGATGACGGTTCAACCACCGTCGTCGCAGAGCATCCATTTCGCCGAGCGATCCCTGACGCTGAGTCCCAGTCAGGCCGTCCGAAACGCGGGCCGAGTGTACTCAGCGACAGAACCACACGGTAGCCGGGACTGCTGCGAGGAGAGACGACTTCGTACTACTCGTTCTCGAAATCCTGTCGTACGGGGCGCATTTCCGACTTCAAAAAGTAGCCTTCATCGCTCCGCGTGAAGGAAGCCGAGTCCGATTCCAGCATCGATTGGCATCAGCCGCATCGACTCCCCATCAGCTTCCTTCACGCGGAGCGATGAAGGCTACTTTAGCTGCGGCTACGCCGCGTCGTTGCCCACGCTGCTAAACGACCGTTCAGAGACTCATCACGCGCGCAACGTCGCGCCGAGTTGTGTCGCGCAGGATGAGATCACCGACTGTTGAGCCGCTTCGATTTCCTCACCCGTCAGCGTGCGATCCGGCGAGCAATACAGCAGCGTGACGAGGTAGCTCTTCTTGCCATCGGGGATTTGCTTCCCCTTGTACTGACCGCCGAAACCGACCGACTCGAGCAGCGGCCCGGCGGCGTTCCGAACGGTCTCCTCCAGAGAACTCCACGTCACCTGATCGTCGAGGACGAAGTTCAAGTCGCGCGACGATCCTTGATACTGCGGCCACGGCTGGAACTTTGGGACGAGGTTCGCGTGAGTCTCAAGCACCGAGAGGTCCAACTCCGCGATCGAGACCGTGTCGCGCAGATCGAGTTGGTCTGAGACCGAGCGATCCAGCTCGCCGAGCCAGCCCCAGAACTGGCCGTTCAACAAGACTTCCGCACCGCGACCGGGAACGAACTGCGGCAGACTCGATGGTCGAGCCGTCACCACGGCCGACGAGTTGACGCGCGCCGCCAGTTGCTCGACAAGCCCTTTCATCTCGGCAAACGGCCGCCCGCTGACGAAGCTGACCAGCGTCGGTTCTGACTGCGACTGCGGCAGCGTCTTGTCGGACGAGAGATACACGGCTGCGATCTCGTAGAGCTGCGCTCCGAATGAACCGCGCCGCTCGTTCTCACGCCGCGAGGCCATCAGGCTGGGAACCAAGCTGTGACGGAGCAGACTCGCCTGACGGAAATCGGGATGGTCGATCGACAGTGGGGCGAGACTGCCGCGCGGTTGAAACAGCTTGTGGTCCCGTTCGCTCACCAACGACAACGTGATCGCCTCGAAGAACCCCGCCGCCGTCAGGACATCGCACACGCGGTCGGTCACGCGGTCTCGCAACGATTGAGCCGACCGACAGAGCGGCACCGAAACGTCATCTCGAATTTTGTCGAGACCATGGATGCGTGCGACCTCTTCGATGAGATCGATCTCGCGTGACAGATCAACGCGACTCGATGGCGGGATCAACGTGACCGAGTTGTAGGACGGGCACTCCTGCCCGTCCGGCTTCGCGTCCCCCGACCGATCTCGCCCCACCAATTCCAACCCGAGCGCTAGCAAAATGCGCACGGCCTCCTCGTCCGGAATCGTGATCCCGAGCACTCGTTCAATCTGCGCGAACCGCAACGTGACAGGATCGCGCTGGGTGGGAGGCTGCGTTCCCGCGAAGACCGCTCCGTCGAGCAGTTCGCCTCCGGCCAGTTCGAGGATCAATTCACAGCAACGTCGGCTGGCCCAGTCGGGTCCGTGCGGATCGAGCTTCCGCTCGAAGCGGTACGACGAATCGCTGCTCAGTTTCAATCGTCGTGAGGTCTCGCGAATCGACAGCGGCGCGAAGAGGGCCGCTTCGATCAGGATGCTCTTGGTCGCCGTGGTGATCTCGGTCTCAGACCCGCCCATCACACCGGCCAACGCGACGGGATGGTCAGCATCGGCGATGACGCACATCTCGGGAGTCAGCACGTATTCCTTGTGGTCGATCGCCTGCAGTTTCTCGCCCGACTTGGCGCGCCGCACGATGATTCTCTGGCCGTGCAGCTTGTCGAAATCGAAGGCGTGCAGTGGCTGACCGCACTCCATCAAGACATAGTTCGTGATGTCCACAATGTTGTTGATCGACGCGATGCCAACCGTCGCCAGTCGCTGGACGAGCCACGCGGGACTCGGGCCGATCTTCGCGCCGCGAATGATCCGCGCCTGATACTGAGGACACAGGTCGGGGCACTCGATGACGACCGAAGTCACCGACGAAACAGGCGTGGTGCCGCACTTGGGTGACGCGGCGGGAACCTTCAGCGTCTGTCCGAGCAACACGGCCGCTTCCCGCGCGACACCCAGATGGCCGAGGCAATCGGGGCGATTACTCGTCACTTCGAGATCAATGCAGAAGTCGCTTCCGACCGCATGAAACTCCTCGAGATTCAGCCCCGACATGGTGAGTCGTTCGGACATCTCCTCGACCGAAACGTCGAGCGTCACGTACTGCTTGAGCCAATCCCAACTGACGAGCATGTCTCACCACCACATCCAGAAAACGTTCTCAAAGGTCCACACGCGGGGCGGTACTTTAGACGGCCACCCCGAACGGCGGAAGCGTCTTAGTTTCAGCCCTGACGGACGGCATGTCAGCCTGTTGAAAACCGTAGGATGGACGCCTCGTCCGTCCGTTTCCAAGGCCATCGCCTTGTTGGGTCTGCGTAACCTGTAGGGTGGGACCAGCGGCGCTTCGTCGCGCCGGCCCACCCTGTTTTCTCGACGTTTTCCGATGATGGGCCGGCGCTCGAAGCGAGCTGGTCCCACCCTACGTTGAAAAAGGCGATGGCCTGGTCCGTTTCCAAGTGCGTTTCGCTCGGACGAGGCGTCCAAGCTACGGTTTCAATAGGCTGCTACGTTCCGCGCGTGTGACCGAAGAGTTCGATGTGCTTGCGGGGCGAAAACCGGAAGCCCAACCGTTGTGCGGCGGGGGCCAGCCATTCGGTGCGAGAGGCGAGGTCGATCGCAGTCACGCCCTGCGGCATCAACCACACGCGATCGGCGACAATGTGCGGGACTTCACGCAGGTACTCGACCACCTCGTCGAGATCGACAGGTGCGTCAATCACGAACTTGAGTTGATACGGCGCGGCGGCGATCAAGCGGGCGACGATGTCGGGGCGATGCCGGTCTCGTTCGTGGCGGTCGCGCCAGCGTGATGCTTCGCGCGGCATCGAGTTCGACAGCTTGGGGCTGATCGACATCAGGTCGGCTGCGACTGGTCGAAAGACGGTGCCGGCAGTCTCAATCGTGACGATGCGGCCTGCCTGACGAAGTGCCTCGGTGAGCGGCACGATCTCGGGCTGAAGCAGTGGTTCGCCACCGGTGAGCACGACGTGAGGCGACTCGAACCGCAAGACCTCATCCAACACGTCATGCCAGTCGCGCTGCGGACCTTCCGGTTGCCAAGACGTGTACGGCGTATCGCAGAACCAGCAACGCAAGTTGCAGCCGGTGGTCCTGACAAAGACAGACGGCGTTCCCGAGAACTCGCCCTCGCCCTGAATCGAATGAAAAACTTCGGCAATACGCACGGGGGGCAACTCAAACTCAGAAGCGACATCCAACACCAACCCGAAGCGTGAGCGAGGACGATCGCTTCGAGGCACTTTCCACTGATCCGGGACGTTCATGAAACGTCCGTCCTCGCTCACGCTTCGGGTTGGTGACGAATGCGGCTTCTACGCCAGCACGCCGCGCACCACTTCGCCCTCGACATCGGTCAGGCGGTAGTAGCGGCCCTGATGCTTGTGCGTCAAGCGAGTGTGATCGACTCCCAACAGATGCAGAATCGTGGCGTTGAGGTCGAAGCAACTGACACCATCTTTCGCGACGCTGTAACAGAAGTCGTCGGTCTCGCCGTACTCAATCCCCGGCTTGATGCCACCGCCCGCCATCCAAATCGTGAAGCAGCGCGGATGGTGATCGCGGCCGTGCTGCTTCGGGTTGTTGATGTCTCCCTGACCGAACGGCGTCCGCCCGAACTCGCCTCCCCAGATGACCAGCGTCTCGTCGAGCAGGCCGCGTTGCGCGAGGTCTTTCACCAGCGCGGCTGCCGGTTGATCGGTGTCGCGGCATTGGACCTGAAGCTGCGTCGGCAGGTTCGTGTGCTGGTCCCAGCCCGAGTGCATCAGTTGGACGAACCTCACGCCGCGCTCCGCGAGTCTCCGCGCGAGCAAACAGTTCATGGCGAACGATCCGGGGCGTTTGGCATCGGGGCCGTAGAGGTCAAGGATGTGCTGCGGCTCGGATGACAGATCGGCCAGTTCGGGAACGGCCGCTTGCATCCGGAAGGCCATCTCGTACTGAGCGATCCGCGTCGCGATCTCACTGTCGCCGACCTCGCGATACTTCACGGCGTTCATCTGCCCGAGTGTGTCGAGCCACGCGCGACGAGTCTCGCGGCTGAGACCATCCGGGTTCGAGAGATACAACACCGGATCGCCGCTGCTGCGGAACTTCACGCCTTGATACTTCGACGGCAGGAATCCCGTCCCCCAGTACCAGTCGTAGAAGAGCTGTCCGCACGAGCCTTCCGTATCGCGCGAGGTGAGGACGACATACGACGGCAAGTTTTCGTTGTCGCTCCCCAGCCCATATGACGCCCACGCACCGAGCGTCGGCCGACCGGGCATCTCGGCTCCCGTCAGCCAGAACGTCACGGCGGGCGCGTGATTGATGGTGTCGGTGTGCATCGACTTGATGAAGCACAGCCGATCCGCGATCTCACCCGTGAACGGCAGGAAGTTCGACACCCAACGACCGCACTCACCGAACTGCTTGAATCCCGAGATGCTCGGTAGGAACGGTTTCGACTTCTGACCGGCCGTCATCGTGGTGAGCCGCTGCCCCTTCGTGACAGACTCGGGCAGCTCTTCACCGCGTCGCTTGTCCAGACCCGGCTTGTAATCAAACAGGTCCACATGCGACGGCGCTCCCGACTGCATCAGGTAGATCACTCGCTTGGCCTGCGGTGCGAAGTGTGGCAGTCCCGGCAGACCACGCTGCCCGGCAGCGGCCGCATCGGACGCAGCAACTCCCGTTGAATCTGTCTCACCCCGCACGTCGCTCCCCACCAACGCCGCCAGCGCCGCCATGCCAATTGACACACCGGACTGTCCGAGAAACTGACGCCGCGCCTGCAACAGTCGCTGTTCGATGCGGGGATCCATGAGAGCTCGTTCCTCGGAAAGGGCGTTCGGCTTGAGTCCGTGTCGTGAGGGCGATTCATGCCGCAGCAAGTTCGGTGAAACACGCCTCCTCAGCACCGAGGACAGCTTGTCTGCTGATCGCGGACCTTGCAAGGCGGTGCGAC
>JAYTGQ010000273.1:0-6403 GCA_043733345.1 Schlesneria sp. | reverse complement strand
CTAGCCGCCGGTTTCTTAGTTGGAAAAGAACCGGCGGCTAGCGCCGTGCCGCTCACAGAATGCCAAAGTGAGTGCCATTGGGCTGACGCCGCCCGGCTTACCTGATTTCGACTTTTGTCGGAAACGTCTTCAAAGAGTTTGAAGGACTCGCGCCGCTTACATCACCGAGAAGTAGTTGGCCACCGCGAAGTCAAACGCGGTGGCAGACAACTTGCGGGGAAGCTGCTTGTACGCGCAGAAGTTCCGCACTTGGAGCAACAGGTCGCGCGGCTGGCACGAGCGGAACGGGCGTGCTGTGCGACGGTAGTGTTGCTCGATCAGATGCTCCACCGCAGCGTCGTCGTACTGAAAGCCGAGCTTCGGTGACAGACGGCGGATGATCTCGCGGAACTCGATTTCGGTCGGGTCGGGGACTTGAATTTTGTAGGGGATGCGACGCAGGAAGGCTCCGTCCACCATGTCGCGCGGTTCGAGATTCGTCGAGAAAATGATGAGTTGATCGAACGGCACTTGAATCTTCTTGCCGCTCGGCAAGTTCAAAAAGTCGTACCGTTTTTCGAGCGGCACAATCCAACGATTGAGCAGTTCCGAGACCGGCATGCGTTGGCGACCGAAGTCGTCGATGACCAGCGTCCCGCAGTTGCTTTTCAACTGGAGTGGCGCTTCGCAGATGCCGGTCTGTTGGTTTTGGCAGACCTCCAGCTCTTCCATCGTCAACTCGCCCCCGGCGATGACAGTCGGTCGGACGATGCGGATCCAGCGAGAATCGACTCCCGATAGATCGAAGATGCCAGCATGCGCTTCGTCCTTCACTTCTTCGTGGACACCGGGGTCATAGAGTCGAAGGACATCACCGTCGATTCCCAACGTGCGCGGAATCCAGATCGACGAGCCGAAACATTGAGTGATCCGTTCGGCGATGCTCGTCTTGCCGTTGCCCGGCGCACCGAACAGGAACATGCCACGTCCCGAGTTGATCGCCGGCCCCAATTGGTCGAGCAATTCGGGGCTGATGAGCAAGTCCGCGAACGCCTGTTTGAGATCGGCTTCAGTGACCTGCTGCTTGGCGATACTCTGCCGTTCCATCGCCTTGAGATAGTCGCGCAGGCTGACGGGAGCCGAGCCAAAATACGTGCATTCATCCGCGTAGCGCCGCGCCCGCTCGCGCCCCATCTCGGTGATCGAGTACTCGTAGTCACCCATCTCCGCAGTGCCGACGAACGCCAAAAGTTGCTCGTACTTCAATCCCTTCAGCAGTGGATCGACGATGCCAAACGGCAGCCGCACCTGTTGAGCGACCGCGCGACCGGTGGTCGCTCCCTTCGTCATCAGAAACTTCAAGGCCAGCCGCTCGATGTCATCGGCGGTCAGCCCGGTCTCTTCCAGTCGTTCGGGGACGGGCGGAAAGAACAGGTCTTGCTCGGAAGCGGTTGGCGTCCCGAGCAGGGCTTCGACGCGATTGAAGAGCGCCGACAACTGGGAGTCGCTGCGAGCCGCTTCGGGAACGTGACGCTTCGGCATCCAAGTCGTCGCTCCGCCTGTTTCTCTGGCGGGAGCCGGGGGAGTGGTGGCGACGGTGTGTTCGGAAGCGGGCGGCGGCGGACTGGCCGCTACCGACTTCGACGATCGGGTGGATGAGACCCCAAAATCAGCCAGCAATTGAGACAAACTGCGCGGAGCAGCGCTGGCAGGTTTGCGGTCATATTCCGGCGAAGGGACGGCAGATTTTGAAAGCATGATGCAGCGGAGACCAAGTGAAGACCGGCTTATGCGCAGGGTCACATCCATGAAGACCAAGTCCGGACGGAGGGCACGCCCGACAAGCCGTCTGAAACCTAGGTCGGGTAACGCCGCAAAGCAAACGCCGAGTCTCCCGCACGGCGCGAGGACGTTCCACGCGTAGCAGTTGTACGGGTTGAAGTCCGGCTTAGCCTTGTTAGCCGGACTTCTCTTCGAGAGACGGCGTCTTCGGGAGCAGACGGCGCGTAGCGAAGTCCGGCTTTCGGAAAAGCCGGACTTCGAGAACGCGAATGGCCCTGCCTGCCACTGGCAGTTCGATTTCAGCGCGGGCATACTTCCCGCCGCTCAGACGCCACGTCTGCTGACGATGTGTGCGTTTCAGTTTTTAGGCTCTCCGCCATTTGTGTTGGATGTCCCTCATCAGCCGCAGGGCGCTAGCCCCGGTTGCGGCGAATTTCAACCGGGGCTAGCGCCCTGCGGCTCATTCGCCACGCGAATCAACACGGATGGCGGAGAGCTATTTTTCTTCAAGCTGAGGCATCCCATGTTCGGCAAACTGAGTCGCGCGATGATGACAACACATCGCCCCACATCGTCCGCTTCAAGAGTCGCGTGGAGTCTCTTCGCGCTCGCATCGCTCGCATCGGCGCAAGAGGCTCCAGCGCCGAGTGGCCCGAATATCGAACCGGTCGATTTCGCCGCGACCGCTGTCGCGCAGGCCGAACCGTCCGCGAATCCTTCCGGCAGCGCGTGGTCTCATGTGGTTTGTTCGCCCGACGGGAAGCGTGTCGCGACGGTGTCACAGCCTGACGGAGACAAGTCGAAGGGTGAGATCGTGGTTTGGAATCTCGCGGACGCGAAGCCGCTCGGTCGATTTGAGCAAGCGGGTCGCGTCACGGCAGTGGTGTTCTCACCCGATGGTGCGCTGCTCGCAATCGGGCCGGATGGTCCACAGGCGGGAGTGAAACTGATCGACTGCGCGAACGGAGAGCTGCGTCACACCCTGCTCGGCCCCGCTGCGAAGACGAACTGTTTGGCCTGGTCCTCCGATGGGAAGCGGCTTGCGCTGGGCAGTACCTTCGACAAGACCGTCCGACTGTGGGATGTCATCGAGAAGAAGTTCACGAAGGCTCATGAAGTGGAGCTGGGGGTCATTCTTGCCGTGGCGTTTGCGAAGGACGGAACGGTCCTCGTGGCGGGAACTCCTCAGCGAGAACGCGACAGTTTGGTGGTCCTCGACGCCGCGACGGGCAAGCCCGTGCAGACGCTAAAGGGACACAAAGAGTCTGTTGAAGCGGCGGCGTTCTCGCACGATGCGACCGCTCTGACATCGGCCGGCTACGACGCGACCGTGCGGTTGTGGAACCTCGCGACGGGTGAAGAGGTCGCCACGTTGAAGGGGCACAAACGCGGCATTCGCTCGGTCGCGCTGTCAAACGCGGGGAAGCGGCTCGCCTCGGCAAACAGCCGCGAATTCAAACTGTGGGACGGCGAGAAGAAAGAGTCACTCGGTGATCTCGGCACCGAGAACGTCGGTGCGCAATCGCTCGCGCTGACACCCGATGGGCTGTGGCTGATCGCCTGTTCCAGTGACGGTCGCGCGGTGGTGTGGGATGTCGAGAAGAAGACTGAGAAAACGAAGCTCGAACAAAACCCGAGTGCCGCCGTCGCCGCGACCGAACCCGACGCGGCGACTTCCGCAAAGCCGCCCGTGCCGCCGACGGACGCCCCCGAGGCGGAGGCCATTCAGTCGCTCGCCTATTCGCACGACGGCAAGTGGCTGGCGGTCGCGCGCGAGGACGGTCGCATCTCCATCCGCACGGCAGCCGATGGAAAGATTCATCGCGAAATTGAAGCCTTCGGTGACGTGGCCGCGTGCGTGGCATTCAGTCCCAACAGCGAATTACTCGCGGCGGGGAGCTTCGAGAAGACGATCAAAATCTGGAAGGTCGCTGCGGGAGAACCGATTGCCGAACTGACCGGTCACACGAACTGGGTCTTCTCCATCAGCTTCTCACCGGACGGCGCGATGCTCGCCTCGGCCAGCTACGACAAGACCGCGCGACTGTGGAATGTGGCCGAGGCGAAAGAGATCGCGGTCTTGTCGGGACACACGGCGGGAGTCCGCGCGGTCGCCTTCACACGCGATGGACAGCATGTGATCTCAGGTGGCGGTGACCGGACGGCCATCGTGTGGCGACTCTCCGATCATCAAGAGGTCGCGCGGTTGAAAGGGCACACGGCGGCGCTGCGAGCGATCGCGTGCTCTCCCGACGGCGCGACCGTCGCCACAGCGAGCGAAGACGCCACGATCAAACTGTGGAAGACGGCCGACTGGACTCAACGCGCGTCTCTGCCGGGAGCCGAGGGCGTGATGTTCTGGTGCCTGGCGTTCTCGCCTCAGGGAAGAACGCTCGCGGCCGGAGCCTTCGATGGGACGGTCAAGTTGTTCGATCCGAATGAGGCCAAGGAACGAGCAACTCTGCGCGGACCAACCGACGCCATCACGGCGGTTGCCTTCGCACCAGACGCGCACGAAATCATCGCGGGGAGCATCGACAAGAGCTTTCGTCGCTGGACCGCGCAGAAGGTCAGCATGACCACCGGCGAGACGAAGGCTCCCGAGTTGAAGGCGGCTGAAGCGGTGACGGCTCTCAACGCCATCACGTTCGCCACCGAGCAGCCGGTCTCGTCGCTCGCGTTCGACAAAGCGGGGACGCGGCTGGCGGTCGGCACCGGCGCGTATCGTGTCGCGGGATCGCTGCAACTGTGGGACATCGCCCAGCGCGAGAAGAAGTGGCAGGCGGAGCCGTTCACATACGGCTTGCCCGGCGTGCAGTTCTCGCCCGACGGAGGCCGCATCTTGGTCGGCAACTTCGCGGACAACTTCCTCAAACTCTTCGACGCCACCGACGGCAAGAAGCTGAAGGAATTGCGCGGCCACCGATCAAAGGTCAACGGCATCGCGTTCTCACCGAACGGCAAGCAGTTCGCCACGGCGTCGCTCGATCGAGACCTCAAACTGTGGGATGCGACGACGCTGAAAGAGATCAAGACGTTCGTCGGTCATCAGGACTATGCGTTCTCAGTCGCGTTCTCACCCGACGGCACGAAGTTGCTTAGCGGCAGTTCGGATCGCACCGCGCGGCTGTGGAGCATCGAGACCGGCAAAGAGCTTCAACAGTTCAAAGGGCACACGGCGGGCATTCAACAAGCCGTCTTCTCGAAGGACGGTCTCTGGGTCGCGACGGCTGGCGGCGACGGAACAGCCCGCGTCTGTGAAGCGACAACGGGCGACTACCGGTTCACGTTGCGCGGCCATCGCAACAAGGTCGAGTCGGTCGCGTACTCACCCAACGGCAAGCTGATCGCGACCGCCTCGTCCGACCGCACGATCCGTCTGTGGGACTCCGCCAGCGGTGCCGAACTGCTCAAACTGTCTCAGGAGGGAACCGTTCGCTGCGTGCTGTTCACTCCCAACGGCAAACATCTTGCCAGCGGCGGCGACGACAAAACCGTGAAGCTGTGGGAGGTGAGTACGCTGTCGCCGTGAGGCTCGGGAACGTCACGCCACCGATCTCGTGCGACATTTCCGAGCGGGGCGGCGTCAGCCCCCTGGCTCTTGGGCGTCAGCCCTCTTGATCCCTGCGGCGCTGCGGAAGTGAGTCCCAGAATTTGGTTTGATTGCCGATGTAACCGGGTTCAGCAGCCTGTTGAATGCCCCCCTCGAAGCAAGCCCGGTTCGGGTGGTTTTTCAACAGACTGCTGTGCCACGAAGTTTTTCAACAGGTTGCTGGGGGACTCATGTTCCCCCACGACGAAAATCCACAAAAACGGGCTGACGCCCAAGAGCCAGGGGGCTGACGCCGCCCCGCTCGGAAAGCGATTGATTGTCAGCGAACATTACGGCGCGGGCTTCGCCGTGATGAGTCCGCGCAGGCTTTGCACCGGGACGCACGACTTGAAGACCATCTGCGGGTCCATGATTTCATCGGCGTCTGCTTCGTCTGCGGCCTCTCCCGCAACGGCCGGTTTCTTCGGGGCAACTTTGGGCGGATTGGCGTCGAGTTGGGTCAAGGCTCTGCGCTGAGGTGGCTGTGCGACACCGGCGATTCGTCGCGGACGGGATCGCGTGGCTGAGCCTCCCGCATACAGCGTGAACGTGCGGCTGACCTGACCAATGACGTGGCCCTTTTCATTGAACACTGGGCCACCGCTGGAACCCTGACCGAAGTCGGCGGTGACATTCATCCACAACACGGCATCTTGGTCTCGCTCGTAGTTCGACACATGGCCGCTCGAAAAAAAGAAGAAGCTGTCACCGGGATGGGCCACGATCCGTGCAGCCGTTCCCGGCAAAGCCTCTTCGGCCAACGGGAGCGGCTTCAGATTTTTGGCGTCGATGCGAAAGAGGCAGGTGTCAGCCAGCTTGTTTGACGCAAGCAATTCTGTCACGGGGTACACGTTCTTCTTCACGTCCATCACGATCACGGCGTCGGCCGTGTCTTCGTTGTCGAAGACGTGGCAACTCGACGACAGCACGCCGTCTTCCGCGACCACGAACGCCGTCGCCAGCGAGGTCTGCCAGTTCTCGTTGTCGCTCCCTTTGTAGAGACTGCACACGACGAAGACGCTCTCACACGCCCGCTGGTAGAGATCGCGG
>JAYTGQ010000272.1:0-16157 GCA_043733345.1 Schlesneria sp. | reverse complement strand
GCCTGACCCACAACCTCCTCAAACTCTGGCGAGCCGCCCCGGCCTGATCGCCCGCCCGGCCCGATCAACAACGCGCCCGACCCGGCAATTTCTCAACCCAAACCCCATCACTTCAGTTAGCAGCCTGTTGAAATACGGCTGTCGGGAGGGCGAGCTCCTGCCGAGCCGCGAGAAACAAGCGACTTTCCTCACGCACATGGCTCGGCGGGAGCCTCGCCCTCCCTTTTTCAATAGGCGGTTAGGTCGATGCGGACGATTCCGTGAAACACGTCTTCCATCCCAGTAGTTTCGAGCGTGTATTCAGCCTAGGCCCGTGCTAGATTGCCGCACCGTTGCGGCCAGACTCAGCTTTCCGGCTCAACCTTTTCGAGTGGCGTCGATCCCTTTCTGTTCGATTCGTCGTCCCCCTTCGCCTAGCAGCCTGTTGTAAAACGTAGGGTAAGCGTCTCACTTGCCCGTGAATGCAGTTGAAAAAGGGGCAAGCCAGAGGCTTACTCTACGTTTTTCAACGGGCTGTTAGCCTGCGTGTTAATTTTTTCGATGTTTTTTCAGTTCGTTTCCAAGTAGTTGGGGGTCGTACCCGTTATGGCGATTCAGATCATCAACTGCCCCTCGTGCGACACGTTTCTGCTCGAGGACACGGCGGAGTGTCCCGAGTGCGGTCACGTCGTGCATGCGGTTCGCGCCGAGGAAACTCAGAGGCGATCGCTCCCCACGGATGCTGCCGTCGATGACGACATGGAAGCGTGTCCGAAGTGTGGCGAGACGTGTCGGCAGGGACTCGTTCGCTGCTGGAGTTGCGGTTCGTTTCTGAAGGCCGAAATCGAGGCCTCGTACTTGAGCCGTCGCAAGTCGGCTCCGATTTCCACCGTGCAGACATTCGACCTCGAAGTGATCGAAGAATCCTCCGTCACGGATGCGACTCCGGCTCGACGACGCCATCTGGCGACTCCCGAGTCGTTTCTGGCCGCCGCGCCGCTGGCTTCGGAGGAAGACCAAGACGACGATTTTGAATTGGCGGGCGACGTACACATGTCGGAGGCGGATGACGATGCCTTCGACTTGGCCGACACCGTTCAATTGCGCATGGAAGGGGACGACTCCGAATTTACCGACCAGCCAACGTTTCGCCTGCAAGAACCTGCGTACAGTCTGCCAGGCACCGCATCCGCCAAATTACATCCGGCGATGGTCGAAGAGCTTAGCGGCGGTGACTTGGACACGATCCCGCTGATGTCACCTGAGACAAGTTCCGAGACCAACCCGATTGCGGATACCTTCGCACCGCTCGCACCTGCCAAAGTCGAGCCAGCCGCGCCAGCCGCACCGGACGTCTCTGCCGATGATGAACTGCTGAAGATCGCGGCCGCCGAGGAAGTGGAGATCGCGCGTGCTCGCAAAGGCGCGACCTCACAACCGACGTTCGTCGTCTTCTGTCCGCAAGGTCATCGCATTCGCGTGCGTGAGAAGTTTCGCGGCAAGTCGGGCAAGTGCCCCAAGTGTGAATCGGCGTTCGTCGTCCCTTCCAAACCGAAGCCCAATGCCAAGAAGAAGACCGATCCCGAGCTGGCTGTCATCACAGGTTCCGCAGCAGGCACCGGTCGATTCGCAGAATGGTTGACCGACATCCGTCTGCACACCGTTGTCCCTGAGAAGTTGAAGCTCAAGGCAGACAGTCTGCTCAACGACTTTCAGCCGGTGGATGTGGGACTCAGCGCGAACGAACTGCTGCTGGTGACGCTCGTGGGATCAGCGGGAATGTTCGGCAGTAATCTTAAGAAGAAGCCCGCGATTCGCTCGGCGATGCTGGAGCATCTCGCGAAGCCCGACGCCACGCTTGACGGACTGGCAGTCGCAACGAAGCGGCAGTACGCAAAAGAGACGCTTGCTCAACTGACATTGGTCCAGCCCGCACCGCTCGACTCGGAGTCGTTGTTCGGGAACATTCCCGTATTTGGCGGAGGCCGAATCGCCGTAAGGCTGCCGAAAAGCTCGGAAGACAAGTACGCACAGTACCTCTCGTTTGTGCTGTCGGAGTTCCGCACGTTCACTCAAGCACTGCATTCGGTCTGTGGAATTGAAGGCTTCGGCACGAACACCGAAATCCCACTGACCGATCACTACGAAACGTTTAAGTGTCACTACAGCGAAAACCCGGTACGCGACTTGGCCAGCATCGGCTACTACCGCAACGATCCCAACTTCAAGATTGAGATCGGGGGTTGGAAGTGTGCGGGCTGCGGCCTGATCGTCAGCGAAGAGGCGCGTAAGAAAGAGAAGCTCGGTGGATTGAACGGCAAAGGTCTGGCCAAAGCCAAGTGCCCGAAATGCACTCAAAAGTTCGGCAGCAACGCGCTGGTTCAACTCGCCGCAACGCAAGGAGCCTCTGCCTCCGCTCGGACCAGTGAGGCTGCCACCGGTGAAGCGCCGTCAATTGAATGAGGCACATTCAAAAACAAGACTTGAGACCTCGGCACTTCTGCGGCGGGTGCAGTCGTTCATTGGTGGTCATAGTCGCGAAGCGACGCCAGCAAATAGCCGTGGGTGTCAACCCACGGAGGCCAAGGCCCTGATGTGGATGAGCCGCGAAGCGGCGGCAGAAACAAGGTGATTCGGCTCGCCTTGGCACTCTGCCGCCGCTTCGCGGCTCGGAATGGGAAGACTATCCTCTCTGCGGGCTGACGCCCGCAGCTAATTGCTACCATCGAATCGCGATTTAAATGCCGTTCAGGGCTGACCACCAATTAACGACTGCACCCTTCTGCGGTCTTGTCTTGGGCGATGAAAAGTGTGCGTGGCAGTCGCGATTCTGCACGCCTTGCTGGCCGGTATTGGCTTTGCACATCGTGCCGCGCCAACCCTCGTCGCCCACTGACAAATCGAACTCCGTCCACCGACGAATTATCTCAGGAGAGACTCCGTGCCGTCCCCTTCGCCTCGTGAAGTGCTAGCCCTCTGCCGTGAACGGGAGATCCGGGCCGTCGATCTCAGATTCATGGACTTCCCCGGCACGCAGAAGCACTTCACCATTCCCGTCACCACGCTGACTGAGAAGAGTTTTGAAGACGGCTTCGGGTTTGATGGCTCGTCCATGCGCGGATGGCAAGCGATCAATGAGAGCGACATGTTGGTCGTCCCCGATCCGGGGACTGCGTTCGTCGATCCGTTCATGACGCAAACACTGGTCATGACCTGCAACATCCAAGACCCGATCACGCGCGAGGACTATGCCAAGGACCCGCGCAATGTTGCCCGCAAAGCCGACAACTATTTGAAATCGACCGGGCTGGCCGACACCGCTCAATTTGGACCCGAGGCAGAATTCTTCGTGTTCGATGACGTGAGATTCGATCAGAACGAGCACGAGGCGTACTACCACCTCGACAGCGTCGAAGGGCAATGGAACCGAGGCCGTGTCGAGTCACGCGGCAACAGTGGCCAGAAGATCCGTCTTAAAGAAGGCTACTTCCCGCTGCCTCCGGTGGACACATTGCAAGACCTGCGCACCGAGATCATGCTCACGCTGCAAGACTGCGGCGTCGAAGTTGAGGCTCAGCACCACGAGGTCGCGACCGCCGGACAGTGTGAGATCGACATGCGGTATGCCCCGATCGTCCGGACCGGCGACAACCTGCTCCTCTACAAATACATCGTCAAAAATGTCGCGGCTCGTCACGGCAAGTCGGCGACGTTCATGCCCAAGCCCCTTTGGAACGACAACGGCTCGGGCCTGCATCTCCACTTCTCACTTTGGAAGAACGGCACGAACCTCTTTGCCGGTTCGGGGTACGCCGGCCTGTCCGAGACCGCTCTGTTCGCGATCGGCGGCATCCTGCATCACGCTCCCGCGCTGATGGCTTTTTGTTGTCCAACGACCAACAGTTACAAACGGCTCGTCCCCGGATTTGAAGCGCCGATTAACCTCTCGTACAGCAGCCGCAACCGTTCGGCCGCGATTCGCATCCCGGCTCACTCGCCGCGTCCCGAGAACAAGCGAATCGAGTTCCGCTGCCCTGACGCCTCGTCGAACGGATATCTCGCGATGTCGGCGATGTTGATGGCGGCGATCGACGGCATCCAACGCCGCCTCGATCCCGGTCGCCCTTTGGATAAAGACCTCTATGACCTCGCCCCGGACGAACTGACCGATGCCCCGAAGGTTCCCGCGTCACTGGAAGAGTCCCTCGCCGCGCTCCGTCGCGACCATCAGTTCCTCCTGCGCGGAGATGTCTTCACTGAAGACGTGATCGACACGTGGGTCTGGTACAAGACCGAAAAGGAAGTCGAAGCCCTCCGCCAACGCCCGCACCCGTTCGAGTTCGCGATGTACTACGACATCTGACGGTCACAATCACACGAATCTCTACATCGTTGTCAGCTTGAACGACTCGAACACATCGACCAAAACTTTGTCGGCGAGCCGGCCGAGTTCTTCGGACAGATGATGCTTCCGACAAACAGGCGAGCGGGGCGTTGCACTGGTGAGATGCCGCCGCGTCGAGCATCCCGTGCCATGATTGCTGTGGATCGTGTCGTGGTCGGTCGGATGGAAGTGAATTGTGGTACGAACCTGTCGTGACTTGAGGGACGACCAGTCGCCGGGAAGGCGGGAGGAATTCGCGGTGGTATCACGTACCGGCTACAGCAGGCAGCGACTCTGCCAGATCGATTCGTCACGCGGTCTGGCAGGATGTCACCATCGAAAGTGGACCGCGCGACTCTCTCTCTTGGCATGGCTGCTGTTGGGGACTCTCAGCGGTTGTCACAAAGAGCCGAAAACGGCGAAGCCTACTGCCACGGGGCCATCGACTGTCGCCCACATCGCGAAGGAAGATCAGCTCAACACGATTGTGCTGACGGAGAAGGCGGAAGAGCGGCTGGGGATTGCGACGGCGTTGGTTGAAACCCGGCAGGTCCGACGGACTCGGACCTACGGTGGTGAAGTGACGTTGCCGACGGGAGCGTTGATTATCGTGTCGGCTCCGCTCAGTGGGACGTTGCAAGCGGCGGGCAAGGGGCCGGTTCCCGGTGTGGGAGCCACCATCAGTCTTGGTCAACCTATCTTTCACTTGTTGCCGATGTTGTCACCCGAACGCGAAGTGCTCACCCCCGCCGAACGAGTTCGTTATGCGGAGGCTCGCAACGCGATTGCCACCGCGCGGATCGATGCGGCGGGGCAGGTCGAGCAGGCGGCGGTGCAAGTTGATGCCGCGCAGATCGCGCTCGAACGAGCCGAACGACTGCTGCGCGAGATGGCTGGAACGGTGAAGACCGTGGATGAGGCCAAAGCTCAACTCGCATTGACCGAGAAGGGATTGGCGGCGGCCAAGGCGCGCAAGGGGCAGGTCGATCAGATCAAACTGGACGATGACCGCGAGGCTGGCAAGTTGTCTCCACTGCCGATCCTCGCACCGCGCGAAGGAATCATCCGCGCCGAACATGCCGTGATCGGTGAGGTCGTCACAGCAGGCACGCCGTTGTTCGAGGTCATGCAGTGCGATCCCGTCTGGATCAAGGTTCCGGTCTACGTGGGCGACCTCGCCGAGATCGACCAAACCGCGCCGAGTCAGATCGGTACGTTGGCTCATGCCGCGAACTCAACCACGATCGCCGCGTTACCGATCCCGGCTCCCCCGACGGCGACGGCGCTCTCGTCCACGGTCGATCTCTACTACGAATTGAAGAACCCGGGCGGGCAGTATCGTCCCGGCCAACGCCTCGGCGCGACGCTCGCCTTGACTGGCGAGTCAGAACAACGCGGCGTTCCGTGGTCGGCCGTGATGCAGGACATTCACGGCGGAAGCTGGGTCTACGAGCTGACCGCGCCGCAGACCTTCATCCGCCGCCGCATCCAAGTCCGACAGATCACCGACGGTTGGGCGACCTTCGACAAAGGCCCGGCGGTCGGCACGAAGCTCGTCACGGCGGGCGTCGCCGAGTTGTTCGGGACCGAGTTTGATTTTGCCAAGTGATGGAAGAAGGAGTCAGGGATCGGCGATCAGGAGTCAGAAAGAACTTCGATCCTTCCGCTGGCTGACTTCTGCCCCCTGACTCCTGACCCCTTCTTCCCGGATTTCCGTATGACGTGGCTCGTTTCGACATCGCTGAAGTTACGAGTCATCGTGTTGGCGTTGTCCGTGGTGCTGATTGTGTTCGGGTGGCAGACCTTGAAGACGGCACCGCTAGATGTGTTTCCCGAGTTCGCGCCACCGCTCGTCGAGATTCAGACCGAGGCTCCCGGTCTCTCCACGGAAGAGGTCGAGAGCCTGATCTCGATGCCGTTGGAGAACGCGTTGAATGGAACTCCGTGGCTGAAGACGTTGCGGTCGAAGTCGGTCCTCGGTCTGTCGTCGGTCGTGATGATCTTTCAGTCGGGGACGGACCTCATTCGCGCGCGGCAGCTTGTCCAAGAGCGACTGGCGGCAGAAGCGGGACGGCTGCCGGCGGTGGCTCATCCGCCGGTGATGTTGTCGCCCCTCTCCTCGACCAGTCGGCTGATGAAGATCGGCGTCTCATCAGCCACGCTGTCGCAAATGGAGATGACGGTCCTCGCCAAGTGGACGATTCGTCCGCGACTGATGGCGATCTCCGGAGTGGCCAACGTCGCCATCTGGGGGCAACGCGACCGGCAGTTCCAAGTCCTCGTCGATCCCGATCGGTTGCAGGCGCATGGCGTGACGCTCGATGCCGTGCAACGCGCCGTCGCCGATGCGGTGACGCTCAACGGCGGCGGATTCATTGACACGCCGAACCAACGGCTCGCGTTGCGGCAGATTACGGGAGTCCGCACGGCGGCGGACCTCGCGGAAGCAATCGTCGATTATCGCGGCGGTGCCCCGATTCTGTTGCGCGATGTGACCGAGGTCGTCGAGTCCTTCCCGGCACCGATCGGCGACGCGGTCATTAACGACGAACCGGGCTTGCTGCTGATTGTCGAGAAGTATCCGTGGGGCAACACGCTGGAAGTGACTCGCAAAGTCGAAGCGGCACTGGAGGCATTGCGGCCCGGATTGAAGGGCCTCGACATCGACCCGACGATCTTCCGACCGGCCACCTATATCGAACGATCACTCCACAATTTGACGCACGCGATGCTGATCGGCTGCCTGCTGGTCATCGTGATTTTGATCGCGTTCCTGTTCGACTGGCGCACGTCGCTCATCAGCCTGACAGCGATCCCACTGTCGCTCGTGGCCGCCGCGCTGGTCCTCTACTACACGGGAGCGACGCTCAACACGATGGTCATCGCGGGCCTCGTCATCGCGCTGGGTGAGGTCGTCGATGATGCGATCATTGACGTGGAGAACATCCTGCGGCGACTGAAGCTGAACCAACTGCTCGACCAGCCGCTCCCCGCGTATGAAGTCGTGTTGCAGGCGTCGCTCGAAGTGCGGAGTGCCGTCGTCTACGCCAGCCTGATCGTGACGCTCGTGTTCGTCCCCGTGCTGTTCCTCGACGGACTGGCCGGTTCGTTTTTTCGACCGCTCGCGGTGACGTACATTCTGGCGATCATGGCTTCGCTGGTGGTCGCGCTGACCGTCACACCGGCGCTGTCGCTGATGCTGTTGCCGTCGAAACGGAGTGACGAAGACGAAGTTCAGATCAGTCCCCGGAGTGCAATGGGGACCAAGACCGCCTCCCACGACCCGCCGTTGACCCGCTGGCTGAAGCGTTTGTACGGCAGCGTCCTGCCGCTGTTCATGCACCGGCCGAAGTCGGCGTTGGCGGTGATCGTGCTGATGTTCGGGCTGACTGGCTACGCCGTGACAACGCTGGGTCAAGCGTTCTTCCCCAGCTTCAAAGAGACCGACTTCCTGATGCACTGGGTCGAGCGACCCGGCACGTCACTCGAAGCGATGACGCGGATCACACAGCGTGCCAGCAAGGAATTGCGGGCGATCAAGGGCGTGAGGAACTTCGGATCGCACATCGGTCGCGCGGAAGTGGCCGATGAAGTCGTCGGCCCGAACTTCACCGAGCTGTGGATCAGCGTCGATCCGAACGTGCCGCTCGATGAGACGACGGCCAAGATTCAAGAGGTGGTCGATGGCTATCCCGGCCTGTACCGCGACCTACTCACGTACCTCAAAGAACGGATCAAGGAGGTGTTGTCGGGTGCCGGTGCAACGATCGTTGTGCGCGTCTACGGCGATGACTTGGAGACGCTGCGAGCCAAGGCTCAAGAGATCAAGAAAGAGATGTCGAGCGTCGAGGGTGTCACCAACTTGGCGGTCGAGAAGCAACTTCTTGTGCCGCAGTTGCAGCTCCGGCTGCGGCCCGATGCGACGGCCCGATTTGGACTGACAGCAGGACAGGTTCGCCGCGCGGTGGCGACGCTCGTGAAGGGAACGAAGGTCGGAGAAATCTATGAAGACCAGAAGAGCTACGCGGTCGTCGTGTGGGGCATTCCTTCATTGAGGACAGGCATCGCTGCGTTGTCGCGTCTCCCGATCGACCTGCCTCAGGGCGGAACCGTACCGCTGGGCGACGTGGCTCATATCGAGACCGTTCCCGCGCCGAACGAGATCAAGCGCGAATCGGCCTCGCGCCGCATCGACATCACCTGCAACGTGACCAAGGACCGCGATCTCGGCTCGGTCGCACGCGAGATCGAAGCCAAAGTGAAGCAGCTCGATTTCGCCAGCGGCTATCACCCCGAGTTCCTCGGTGAATACGCCGCGTTGGCCGAGTCGAGACAGCGGTTGTTTGCCCTCGCCGCACTGTCACTGATCGGCATCCTGCTCCTCCTGCACATGGACTTCCAATCGTGGCGGCTGACGCTGCTCGTGGCCTTCACGATTCCGTTCGCGCTCGTTGGTGGAGTGGCTGGCACGCTGCTCGACAACGGCGTGCTGTCACTCGGTTCGCTGGTCGGCTTCGTCACGGTCCTCGGCATCGCGGCCCGCAACGGCATCATGCTTGTCAGCCATTACCGCCACTTGGAAGAAGTCGAAGGAGAAGCGTTCGGCCCTGAACTGGTCCGGCGCGGCAGCGAAGAACGCCTCGCCCCGATCCTGATGACGGCCCTCGCGACGGGCCTCGCCCTCGTCCCGCTGGTCATCAATGGCAACCTTCCTGGCCACGAGATCGAATACCCGATGGCCGTCGTCATCATCGGCGGATTGGTCACGTCCACACTTCTCAACCTGTTTCTGCTCCCGCCGATCTATCTCGCATTCGGGCGAACTCGACGAGCCGATTCACAAGTCACCTAAGACTTCGCGTGGTCGAACGTGAGAGATTGGCGAGCCGCATGCTGTCAGGCTGCGGGTTCTTCGATCCCGCTGGAACCCGTAGCCTGACGGCGCGCGGCTCACCAGAAACCGTTTCATTGTCGGCTGTCGTACCCTTTTCTCGCCAGCAAACTCAACGCAATCGGATCAGGCGGTTCTCTTGCGATGAAATCCTTCACACGCCTCCTCGTCGTGCGATGCCGGTTCCTCCGGTTCGTCGATTTGTTCGAGCAGAGAAGACCGACATGGATGTCGGGATCAAGCAGTCACCGTCCCGCATGTGCCTGCCGCGACTCAGAGGGAATGGAAGCCGACGACCATGATGCGTTCTGTTTGGATGGTTCTGGCCGGTGCCGCAGTGGCGATCTCGTTCGTTGGCTGCCGTGCCGATGGAGCAGGATCTCGTGCCGCCATTTTCCCTCGCGACACGCAGCCAAATGTTCCCTTCGATCAGTCAGCGGGCCTCGTTTCGTTGGAACAAGACGAACTTGCTCTGCCCAAAAAGTCTGCAATCCAACTCATTGGCGACGCCAGTGACGCATCCGCACCCGAGTCTATCCTCGCGCCACTTCAAGCTGCTGAGCCAATGCGGCTCTCGATCCGACAGGCCATTGAAACGGCGCTGACTCAGAACCCGGACCTCGTTGCGCAGCGGCAGGCGGAGGGGGTCAGTTCGGCGGCGTTGGGCGTGGCTCAAACGTACCCGTTCAATCCGTGGGTCCAAGTGCAGGCGACGCCCTATCAAGATGCTCGCGTGGGTGGGCCGGGGACGACTTCGCACTACGTCCTCTTGATGCAGCAGTTTCAGTTGGCCGGTCAGCAACAGCATCGTGAAGAGGCGGCCTGTGCGGCGCTGAACGGAGTCAGATGGACGCTGCTTCAGGCCGAGTTGCTGAACGTCGCACAGACTCAGCGGCTGTACTTCGCGGCGCTCTATCAGCAGGGCTTGCGAGACCTCGCGCGCGCCAATGCCGAGAACAACCAGCAACTGCTGACGATCCTCGAACGCCAGTTAGCCGCCGGTCAGGCGACCGCTGCCGATGCGGGGATGGTTCGGCTGGATGCTCGTTCGACTCGACAGCAACTTCAGCTCGCCGAGGCCAACTTGCAGACGGCGCTGCTCGATTTGAGACGACATCTGGGACTGCCTCATCAAACGCCGATCACACTCGATGGAGAAGTGTCTCGCTGGAACTGGGCGGCGGCTGATGGAGATCAACTCGTCGCTCAAGCCGCCTCGCGCCCCGACGTGATGGCCGCGCACGCCGACATCGACGCGGCCCGCGCCAACACGAATCTCGCCCACGCGGCGAGAACGCCCGACCTACAAATCGGCCCGTACTATCAACGCAACGACAGCGGAACCAACTTTCTCGGCTTCCGCGCTCAGATGGACTTGCCGGTCATCAACAACGGCCTGCCGTTGGTGAGGCAGCGCGAAGCGGAGTTGTCTCAGCGAGCGGTCGCTTGGCAGCAATTGGTCATCCGCGCGGGCCTCGAAGCGCAGGCGGCAGGCGACCGATACGAACGTGCCCGCCAGATGTTGGTCGAGACGCGCGATCGTGACGATCACGAACTCCCCGTCGAATTGAGGCGACTCGAAGAACAATTCAAGGCGGGTGAAGTCGATGTCCTGCGTGTGATGCAGGCGCGCAACAGTTTGATTCAAAGCCAACGCGCCGACCTCGACACGCTCAACGAGGTTCTGCTCTCCGCCACCGCCGTCACTGCTGCCGCCGGAGTGCCATTGGAATCGTTGGCGACGCCCACGAGCGTCAGTCCGCTTGAGCCATAAACTCGCGTCACTGGCACATCATCGCGCCCACTCTTTTATTGGGCATCTTGCCGCCACTGCGATGTTGGTCTTGTCGGATCGGGCGATGCGGGGATAATTCCGCCGAACTTTGAATCGTCTCGCGCGGTATTGTTCTTGGTGACGTTGATGGCAAGGTCATCGGGCGAGCCACAGAGTTGTCGGGCCTTTCGCGCAACGACAGTCCTCATTCCGTAAAGGGAACGGTTTCATGAGCACAGGACGTGACCTCCTTCAACAGATTTCAGCACGCCAAGACGCTCAGGCGTTTCGGCAGGAGAACTGGCAGGGAACCTTCGACGAGTACCTCGACATCGTCCGCACGACGCCCGAGGTCACACGCACTGCTCATCAGCGCATGTACGACATGCTGGTGTCGTATGGCTCGTACCCCGTGGACGAGGGCCGACGCGACGGACTCATCCGGTACAAGTTCTTCGACGATCCCGACAATGGTGGCGAGGACGCGATCTTCGGGCTGACCGAGCCGCTGATGCAGCTCGTCAACGTCTTCCGATCGGCGGCGCTCAAGTACGGCAGCGAACGTCGCGTGCTGCTGTTGCACGGTCCCGTCGGCAGCTCCAAGAGTACGATCGCTCGGCTATTGAAGAAGGGTTTGCAACGCTACGCCCGCAAGCCGGAAGGGGGCGTGTACTCGTTCGGCTGGAAGGAAGAGGACGGCAGCGTCTCGTGGGATCCGATGAACGGTGAGCCGTTGCAACTGATCCCGCACGCTTATCGCGCGGAAGTCTGCACTTCGTTGAACGAGGGACGCGATCGCAACAAACAGTTCACCGTCGAGATCGCGGGCGATGTCAGCCCGCTCGCTCGGTTCCTCTTCAAAGAGCGTCTCGAAAAATGTGACGGCGACTGGACGAAGGTCATGCAAGGGATCGTCGTTCGCCGCTTCTTCCTCTCGGAGTCGGATCGAATCGGCATTGGCACGTTCCAGCCGAAGGACGAGAAGAATCAGGACAGCACCGAACTGACGGGCGACATCAACTACCGCAAGATTGCCGAATACGGGAGCGAGTCCGATCCGAGGGCCTTCAATTTCGACGGCGAATTCAACGTCGCCAATCGCGGGATGATCGAGTTCATCGAAGTCCTGAAGCTCGACGTGGCGTTCCTCTACGATTTGCTCGGTGCCTCGCAAGAGCACAAGATCAAGCCGAAAAAGTTCGCGCAGACAGACATCGACACGGTGATCCTCGGGCACACGAATGAGCCGGAATACAAGAAGCTCCAGTCGAACGAGTTCATGGAAGCCCTGCGCGACCGCACGGTGAAGATCGACGTGCCGTACGTCACTAAGCTCGACCACGAGCTGAAGATTTACGAGAAGGATTACAACGACCGCCGTGTCCGCGGGAAGCACATCGCGCCCCATACGCTGGAAGTCGCGGCGACATGGGCCGTGCTGACGCGGCTTGAAGAACCGAAGCATCACGGGCTGACACTGCTCCAAAAACTGAAGCTCTACAACGGCAAGACGCTTCCCGGTTTCACGATGGAAAACATCGAGCAGCTTCGCAAAGAGGCCAAGCACGAGGGCCTGCAAGGAATCTCGCCCCGCTACGTGCAGGACAAGATTAGTAATGCGCTGGTCAACAACACCGAGGCGACCTGCATCAACCCGTTCATGGTTCTCAACGAGCTTGAGAACGGTTTGAAGCATCACTCGCTGATCGCGAACGAGGAGACGCGGGAGGGCTATCGCCGGCTGATCTCGGTCGTCAAGGACGAGTACACCGACATCGTGAAGAATGAAGTTCAGCGGGCCATCGCCGCCGACGAGGAAGCCCTGACGCGGCTCTGCTCGAACTACATCGACAACGTGAAGGCGTACACGCAGCGCGAGAAGGTCCGCAACAAGTTCACCGGTCAGGACGAGCAGCCAGATGAACGCCAGATGCGGTCGATCGAGGAACGGATCGACATCCCCGAGACTCGCAAGGACGACTTCCGCCGCGAGATCATGAACTACATCGGCGCGCTGTCACTCGACGGCAAGAAGTTCGACTACAAGACGAACGAACGGCTGAACAAGGCTCTGGAAATGAAGCTGTTCGAGGACCAGAAGGACACGATCAAGCTGACCAGCCTCGTCTCGAACGTCGTGGACAAGGACACTCAGGAAAAGATCGACATCGTCAAAGGCCGCCTCATTAAAACCTTCGGCTACAACGACGAATCGGCCACCGACGTGTTGCAATACGTCGCCAGCATCTTCGCTCGCGGCGACGCGAAGCGCGAGTGAGATCGAGACTCTAGGAGAATCAGTCGTGAGTTTGATCGCCCAACCACCATCGAGCTTGGTACAGCATCCCGCGTATCCGCCTCGCTCCAAACGAGGCGAATGGACATGGGAATTGGTCACGCTGTTTCCCCGTCAGGGCGACTGGTCCGAAGCGGAATATCTGTCGCGAGAATTCGACGGCTTGGTCGAGTTCGTGGACGGTGTGCTTGAGTTTTTGCATCGAGTTCCAGAGGACGAAGGTGGTCCACCGCCGTCGGTACGCGGTGATTGGACTTGGGAATTGTTAGCTGAATACCCGCGTCAGGGTGAGTGGCTCGAATCGAGTTACTTGGTGTTGGAGACGAACCAACTCATCGAGTTCCGTGACGGGATGTTGGAGTTCCTGCCGATGGTCACGCCACTCCACCAAGACGTGCTGATGTTTCTGCGTGACCATTTGGTTGCGGCCACTCAAGGACGTTACCCAGGGCGGGTCTACGTCGCACCGATCCGAGTCAAGATGCGAAGTGGTTTGTATCGGGAGCCGGATGTCAGCTTTGCAAAACCCGAACACGTTCCCGAACGACGCAAGCCGCTGGTTGGCGCGGAGTTGGTCATCGAGATTGTCAGCGGTGCCGCTTCGGATCGACAGCGTGATTTTGTCGAGAAACGCGACGATTATGCGGCGGCGGGCATTCGCGAATACTGGATCGTCGATCCCGACTTGGAAACGATCACCGTCCTCACCTTGCCAGACTTCAAGGACGAGTACGTCGTTCGTGGCCGCTTTGAAAAGGGCGACATCGCAACCTCGGCGTTGTTTCCCGAGTTCAAGATTGATGTCGCAACCTGCTTTGCCGTCGGACTCACCTCGCCGACCTGACCGCGACGATCAACGAATCATGACGACAACTGAGTTCGCAATGGGCGAGACAACATCGTGATTACGCAATTCACAACAATCGCTGAGCCTGTGGCAACCGATGCCAATGACGGTGCCGCATGGGAGACGCCGATCTCGCGCCGCGGAACGCCAACGTGGGAGATGGCCCTCACGTTTCCCCATCAAGGGGAATGGACAGAGGAGGAGTACCTCAACCTCGACACGAACCGATTGGTCGAGTTCACGGATGGAGTTCTGGAGTTCCTACCGATGCCCGGGCCAGCCCACTTTCGCATCTCACGGTTCCTCACCGATGCCTTGCGGTCGTTCGTGGAACCTCCAAGTTTGGGAGAAGTGTTTTGGGCACCGTACAGTGTGCGGATTGGTGAAGCCAGTTTTCGCGAACCCGACATCGGATTCCTCGCCACACACCGTGTTCCTGACGGAAACACACCCCCCGTTGGTGCCGACCTCGTGATGGAAATCGTCAGCCCCGGTCACAATGATCGACAGCGCGACTACGAGAAGAAGCGACAGGAGTATGCACGGGCAAACATCCCCGAATACTGGATCATCGATCCTCAGTCCGAATCAATCACTGTGTTGACACTGACCTCTGGCGGAAACGAATACGTTGAGTTCGGCGTCTTTCGTCCGGGCCAACAGGCCACTTCAGTGATTCTCTTCGGATTCGGGATTGATGTCGCAAAGTGCTTTGGGGTGGGTCGCGGTCAGACCGCCTGACTTCGTCGATAAGGTTGCCTTGGAGAAGATCGACAGCTTGAAATCTGATCGAGGCGTCACGAGTTGAGGAGCGAACATGGTTTTGAATTTGTCGAGTGACGAGCGATCCCGGATTGCAGGCGGGGCACTGCTGACGGCAACGGATGAGGACTCACAGCTCCAGTGTGTGGTCGTACGTGCGGACTTGTTTGAACAGTTTCGTTACCTGTTTGATCGGACTCCCGATGCCGCCCTCCAAGATGTCGCTGAATCGTTAGCGGAATTTGATCCCGACGATTGGAAGAGTCCGGAGGAATGGCGAGGCACTTCGCCATGAAGGTTCAACGTGGCGATGTCGTCTTCTTGCGGTTTCCATTTGGTGATGGTTCCGGCTCCAAGGTCCGCCCTGCGGTCGTTGTGCAACGCGATTCTGACAATCGAAGGTTGGAGAGTACGGTTGTTGTTCTCATCACCAGTAACAAGACTTTGATTGGTATGGAGTCGGGACACATTCTGATCGACGTGAGCGGTGACCCCGGAAAATCATCGGGCTTGCGTTTCAATTCCGTCGTCAACGTCCATTCGCTCTTCTCACTTCATTCGAGCCAGATTCGTGAGGTCGTCGGAAACGTGTCCGATGATCTGATGTCGCTCATCGACCAGCAGCTTCGACTCAGCCTCGATCTCTGAATATGGCTGGTGCGTTCCGAAGACTCCACGCACCCTACGGTCTGAGAGCTAACCGCTAACCGCTGAGAGCTTAGTTGGAAACCCGCGGCCTTACGGCACGTGGCTCGCCTGAGTTCGCCTTTTGTCGGTCACGTCAACTTTGCCCAGACCTGATGTTCGCGTGAAAATGAAAGTGGCCTGAGCAATGACGGACGTTTTCATTCCAAGTGATGCTCAAAAGACGGCGGCGAAACCGTGGGTCATTGGACTATTCTCTGCGTGGATTCTCGGACTCGCGTCGCACGCTGCTCTTGCGGTCTTCCTATTCACGTCATCAACGCGGGACTTGCGAGTTTTAGCCGTTTGGTTCGGCACCACATGGATACTCCTCCGAGTCGCGACGTTTATTTGTACAAGCCGCCTGCAACGGATGACGGGCGACACATCCACAGATCGACGTTGGTTAAGTACTTTGGTGACGGGCATACTCCTCGTCTTTTTCTTGTACCTGTTTTTCTGGGTTCGACCGATGTCTGATACTCATGTTGAGAATGCGGCCAACACCGCCAGTGACGTAGGGTGCGTGGAGTCTTCGGA
>JAYTGQ010000271.1:0-6413 GCA_043733345.1 Schlesneria sp. | reverse complement strand
CAGGGCGCGAAAGGCATTGCGGGTCGAGTTCCAGCCGTCCGTGTTGACTGTCTGCGGGACGTACTCGGGTGCCGCGTCGAGCGCCTCCTGCTGGAACGCCCCGTAGGCTGCGGCGAGATGCGCGTCGTCGGCCGCCTCGGTCAACGCCAACCCCAACACACAGCCCCGCCCGCCGTGAGAGCCACGTACCCCTTCTCGGCGCACCAATCGACGTGACCAATCGACGTGATGTTTCGTCGGCCGCCAGAGGCAACGGCATCTGCTCGAGAACGCGCACCGTCGTCCCGACCAGACTGTTGCTGCCGAGCCGCTCCAGCAGCCGCTGCCAGAACAGGTCGTTGCGACCGCAGAATCGCCGTGATCGTGCTCGCCACCGGCACCGCGATGTGCTGCAGATCCTGCAACCGCCGACGCAGCTTGCGTCCACCCCACGCCGGATGTTCAACCCGCAAGGCCAACACACGCTGCTCCAAGTCGTCACTGGTCCGCCCCGCCGATTCCCACGGACGACGAGACTGATCCACCAACCCCGCATTCCCCTTGATGGCGAAACGTGACAGCCATTTGTAACCCGTCTTCCGACTCACCCCGAACCGGCCACACAACTCACTCACGTTGGCTCCCTCCGCCGAGGCCAACACCACAAACTCCAATCGCCGAGACATCACAGACACATCTTTCCAAGCCACGGCGGAGACAGTCCACATCACTATGGAGTTCCTGCCGTCGTATTCCCCGAATCTGAATCTGATCGAACGGCTGTGGAAGTTCGTCAAACGCGACGTGCTTTACGGTCGTCACTACGACAACTTCACCGAATTCCGCCGCGCCATCGACGGCGGCCTCGACAACATCCCGACCAAACACCGCCCCCAACTCGCCACCCTCATGACCCACAACTTCCAACACTTCAACACGGCCTCATTCCTCACTGCGTGAGGTATAAGAATCCGGGGGCTGACGCCCAATGGCCCTGACTTCACTAACCCGCAGCGTGAGCGATGGCGACGGCGATGGCGATGACATGAGGCGTTTCCCCTTGTTTCCCTCGCTTGCGCTGCGGGTTACTGAGGTAAAGTCAGGGCCATTGGGCTAGCGCCGTGCCGCTCGCTGAGCTAACCCCAAACTTAGAGTTGACGAGGCACTAGGCGGTCCAGCCAGCCATTTCTTTTTCGGTGATCTCACACCGCAATACTCGGCAACCCGCCACCTGTACGTGACAACGTGCGGATCGCACGGCTTCCTCCAACGAGGCCGCCTCGCGATGAAAAGCGAGATAGGGCTTGCCGCAATGCTCGCCGGGCGAACAGTCGTCCGCGCCGACTTCAAAGAGGGCGTTCGACCAATCAAGTAACTCGCGAGATTCGGGCGCGATCCACAGGATGAACTCAAACAGTCGTTGAGTCATTTCATTCCACCTCCGCTTCAGTCTCTGAGTTTTGGCCTTCTGAGACAGAATGAGAACAACGATCAACGAACCTGACGATGTCTCGGGCGTGTGCTTCTGGATTTCGCGGCGTAGACCAGACGCTCTTTTGGCAACCTTCACGCATACCTGCCGGACACCTGATGATACAGAACACCTGACCACCACCGGGCCGTTGATCCCAGCCTAGCAGCCTGTTGAAAAAGGTAGGACGGACGCCTTCGTCCGTCCGAAACCAAGTAGAAATCACGGACGAGGGCGTCCGTGCTACGGTTTTTCAACGGGCTGCTAGATTCCTCGCGTACTCAATCGAGACTTGAATGTGCTTGTTGGGATGCATCATGCCTTTCCGGAACGGACTACTTACTTCGTCTTCGACCGGAACGTGTAAATCCCCTTGCCTGTCGGGCTGACAACGTTGAGATAAATCTCACCCGCTTCGTCCTCACCGAAGCTGATCGCTTGCAGCGGTGTGCCGGTGTAGTTGATCGGACGATTGGCGATGACGACCTTTTTTGTTTCGTCGTACTTGAGCGCCCAGATCTTGCCCGAGACGTAGTCGGCGTAGAGATAGTGGCCGGTCAGTTCGGGAACGGCCTTACCGCGATAGACGTAGCCGCCGGTGATCGACTTGCCGATGTCGTGGTGGTACTCGTGAATGGGGTCGATCAGGCCGGGAGCTTCACTGGTGCTGTTCGGTGCGAACGGGTGCTTGGACTCGCGCAGGTTCCAACCGTAGTTGCCGCCCTTTACGCCGAGGTTGATTTCTTCCCAAAGGTTTTGCCCCACGTCAGCGATCCAAAGCTGACCGGTTTGGCGATCGAACGAGTGACGCCAGACGTTTCTCAAGCCGTAGCAGTAGATTTCGGGCAGAGCGATCAATTGCTTGTTGGCCACGCGACCAATGAACGGGTTGTCGGCGGGAATCGCGTACTTCTTGCCGTTGTCTTTCTTATCGACATCGATCCGCAGGATCTTGCCGAGCAGTGTTTGCAGGTTCTGGCCGCTTCCATGAGGGTCATTGCCCGCTCCGCCGTCACCGAGAGCGATGTACAGATAACCGTCCGGGCCGAAGCAAATCGTGCCCCCTTTGTGGTTCCAGTACGGATGAGGCACCCGCAGGAGTTCCTCTTCGCTGGCCGGATCGGCCTTGTTCGGATCGTCCTTCGAGACCTTGAACCGCGACACCACCGTCGTGTGTGCCTGGTTCGACGCGACGTAGAAGACGAAGAACTCACCGGTCGTCTTGTACTTCGGGTGGAAGGCCATCCCGAGGAAGCCTTCTTCGTTTTCCTTATCGATGTACTGCACCTTCGACTTGATATCGAGGAAGACTTTCGTCTCTTTCGCATCGGGTGCGAAGACGTGAATGATCCCCTGCTGCTGCGGGACGAAGAGCCTTTTCGTCCCATCACCCGCATTGGTGAGCAGGATCGGCCGGAGAGGCGTCGGCACGCCGTTGTTGTCCGACTCCCAACCCTTCCACTGAAGGTTCTCGAACGCGACGACCGGCTCAACGGCCAGTGGCGATTCGTCGATCTGGGCACTTACGAACTGGCACGGCAACGCAATGATCAAGGCGGCAAACAAACAAAAACGTTTCACGATGAAGGGGTTCCTAAAACAAGAGGGGTAGGTAGAACGGATTCAAAAGGGGAGCGTCGATTTCATTGAACAGCCAGCCGGTATCTCCAACGTCCCGACGGAGTCTGTCGTCGGGTCAGCAGGAAGCTGGCGTTGAGAACGGTCGAGGCTTGCATCCCGTCGGCATCAGCGACCTGCGGAACGAACTCGGACTTGCCTCGCGTGTGGATCGTAAAGTGCATCTGGCCGCGACGAACATCGACGAGCCAGAACTCGCGCACCCCCGCCGCGAAGTACGCCTTTGGCAAGCGGAGGGTGTCCTTCTTCTCAGAGCTGTTGCTGACGATCTCAACGATGAGATCGGGGCCGCCTTCAAACTCGACGATGTTGTCGTCGTTTTCATTGGAACCAGTTTTACCGAGGATCGCCTTCACACGGCCGTCCGTCAGTGAGGCTTCGGTGATGAAGACCAAATCCGGCTCGGCCGAAAGCTTTGCCTCCTTGGAGACAATGCGCGTGCAGTCACAGAACAACCAACCGTAGTCGTTCTCCGAAGCGATCGGATTGAGAACTTCAGCGATCGCCATTTTGGGAGTGCCGTGAGCGAAGGCGTTTTCTGGTGACATATCGATCTCGATTCGTCCGTCGATGTAGTCGATGCGGCCTTCCTCGGGAAACTCCGCCGAGTGCGTCCACGCGCGAAAGTCATCGAGCGTGTGCAGATTGAACGGGATCTCAACGCGATCTTCGATGCTGATGGTGTGCGTCGACATGACAATCTCCTGAAGACCGATGAAGTCCGGCTTTTCCGAAAGCCGGACTTCGTTCTGCTGGAACTCGAGTTGAAAGGTGCGGTGGCACTTCGAGAAGTCCGGCTTTCAGAAAAGCCGGACTTCGTCGCTCTCCCAATCACGACAACTCAGCGCGGACGGTTTCGAGCAGTTTCTTGGTCAGCTTGATGCCGTCGGCTTCGCTGGCCTTGCTTCCTTCATACTCGACGCCGATCCAGCTTCGGTAGCCGTAGGTCAGGACGATCGGGATCAGCCTGCGGTAGTCGGACTTCGTTTCATTGCCAGCGTCGTCGAAGTCGTGTGACTTCGCGCTGACACCCTTGGCGAACGGCATCAGTTCTTCCGTCCCCTTGTAGCGGTCGTACCAAACTTTGGGGGCGACTTGGAAGTTGCCGAAGTCGGGGAGTGTGCCACAGCCGGGATGGTTCACCGTCCGCATGACCTCGGCCAGCCACGAGCCATTCGACGACAGGCCACCGTGGTTCTCGACGATCACGCCGATGTTGTGTGTTGCGCCGAACTCGGTCAGCTTGCGGAGACCGTCCGCCGCCAGCTTGATTTGTTCTTGGTACGAACCGCTCGACTGAGCGTTCACGCGGATCGAGTGGCATCCCAAAAACTTGGCCGCTTCCACCCACTTCTTGTGGTTGTCCACCGCCAGCGTCCGCTTGGCTTCATCGGCGTCGCCCAACGCTCCCTCGCCGTCGCACATGATCAGGACGCTGGTCACGCCGTTGTCGTCGGCCCGCTTCTTCAACTCACCGAGGTAAGCCTGATCCTTGGCCTTGTCCTTGAAGAACTGGTTGACGTACTCGACGCCGTCGATGCCGTAATCGTTCTTGGCCATCTTGGCGAAGTCGAGCGGATCGGCCTGCTTCGAGAAGAACGTTTTGTGCAGCGACCACTGCGCGAGCGATATCTTGAACAGCGGAGCCTTTCCGGCCGGAGCATCCGCCGCGAAGAGGCTCTTGCTGAACGATGAGGCCGCCAGCAACCCGGCCGAAGCAGACAAGAAATGACGACGAGAAAGCGACAACGACATCGGGAGATTCCTCAACAGGGATGGCAACTCAGGGGCATCAAAACCAGCGGGCGGATTCTATTCGTCGAGTTGCTCGAAAGGGAACCAAGGTGCCGTTCCTCAGTCGTGACAGGCCCCGATATGCGGGACTACACTGTCGCCCCGGTACGGGACGATGATTTCAAAGGTGATTCTTCAGTGAGGTGATTCATGACGACAGTTGCCGATCGGATCACGGTGGACCCCGAACAGTGTGGCGGGCGGGCGTGTGTGCGTGGAATGCGCATTCGCGTGAGTGACGTGCTTGATCTGCTGGCGAACGGCCTGACTCCGGAACAAGTCATCGAAGAGTTGCCCGACCTGGAGGTCGCTGACGTTCAAGCGTGTCTCCGCTATGCCAGCCGGCGCACCTCGCACCCGGTACTCGTGGCATGAATCTGTGGATCGATGCACAGTTGCCGCCCGCTATTGCGCCGTGGATTGCCGCGACGTTTGGCATCTCCGTGCAGTCGCTGCGGGACATCGGTTTGCGAGACGCGAAAGATGTCAAAATCTTTCAAGCCGCTCGATTAGCGAATGCCGCCGTGATGACCAAGGATGCGGACTTCGTCGAGCGGCTCGGAACACCTCCGCAAGTTCTGTGGATCAGGTGCGGCAATACGACCAACGCACGGCTCAGAGATATTCTGACCAAGTGCTTTCCATTCGCGATGCCGTTGCTCCAGCAAGGTGAACCTGTGATCGAAATCGACGAGGCTCTTTGAGCAATACTTCACGCGGTCATCAGTGAGACATTTGAGGTGGAGACACACTAACCCGAAGCGTCAGCGAGGATGTGAGTGGCGTCCTCGCTGACGCTTCGGGTTAGTGTCAGCTTCTGCCGCGCGAGGTATACAACAACTTGGGTGTCATTTTTGGGTTTCCGCCAAAGGTGGTTTGGTTACTTGTTGGTAACTGTTCGACCAACAATGTCGAACTCATCCTTCGCTCCAACCTGACTCAACTCGAACAATTCGATCAGGACTCCATTGTTAGCACCCTCGGATTGAGATGAGCCGCCGTCGTCAAAACGGCCCAGCCGCCTGATGCTTGATCAGAATTGTTCCTCGCAGCGAAACCTTTGTCTCGGTCATGAGTTCAACTTCCTCCGTCTTGCCGAACAAATCTGGTGGCGAGATCAGGCACATCCGATTAGACTTCGCCACTATGACACGACACCGCTCACGCCGAGTTCACTCCCGCGACACCCGGCGCACGGGTCAGGCGTCGTTGGATTGGGTGTTGGTGCTGGCAACGATGCTGCCGATCGTGGCGTTTATCATCACGAACGGAAAAAAGATGATGGCTCTCGTGTGGGAGATGCTGTCGGTGCAGGTCTCGTGGCCGTTTATGTAGTGGCAAAAGTTCGTTGGTCGCTGGTGATTGTTTAAGGCGAGCGTGTGATGTCGAGACGACTTCCGTGGCGAGCCATTCTCAGGAACTCGCCGTTGGCTTGCGGGTAAATCTCACGCGGTTCGTAGTAAGACATCTGAGCGGGGCGGCGTAAGCCCCCCGGTTCTTGGGCGTAACAGACTGTTGAACAACGTAGGGT
>JAYTGQ010000270.1:0-2262 GCA_043733345.1 Schlesneria sp. | reverse complement strand
CGCCTGATACGGCAGCCCCCCATGCGTCCCTGAGTGTGACGGGGGCCATTCCGACAACCGATACGTTCGATGTCCGGTTCACGGAGCCAATGAAAAGTTCCTTCCTTCAAAAGGGGAATTACTCGCTGACACTGACGAGCGGCCCGTCGGCCGGACAAGTCATCCCGATCAACACGGTGACTCGGCTTGATGACTCGACGGTGCACGTGAACCTCAGCGCAAACCTCGCCGCAGGCAGCTATCGTTTCGACATCGCGGCGAGCCTCGCAGGCAATCCGCTGGCAGAACCCAAATCGTCGATCGTTACAGTCACATGAACCGGATCAACTCCGCAACAGGCCCGTCAGATGCCGTACCCTGCCGTTGTTTCTACGACCTCGTATGATCGGACACCGTATAAAAGCCATCCCTTTGCGCAGACGCATCCCGATCGGTTGGCGGTGATCGCAACACTGCTCGGAATGCACCCACCGGCCGTTGAGACGGCAAGGGTGCTGGAGTTGGGATGTGCAAGCGGAGGAAACTTGTTGCCGATGGCGGAGCAGTTTGCGCAGGCTCGTTTTCTCGGGGTCGATGCGTCCGTGCGGCAGATCGAGGACGGGAATCAGCTCCTGCGTGGGGCCGGGCTGACGAATGTGGAACTGCGATTCCAAGACATCTTGGAGTTCCCGCTCGACGAACCGCAGTTCGACTACATTATTTGCCACGGCGTTTACTCGTGGGTGCCGGATGCCGTGCAGCAGAAGATATTGACCATCTGTTCGAGAAACCTCGCTCCGAACGGCGTGGCGTATATCAGTTACAACACATACCCCGGCTGGCGGATGCGGGGCATGATCCGCGGCATCATGCGGTATCGCGCTCAGTTCTTTGAGGCTCCCGATGAAAAGCTGAATCAGGCGCGGGGCGCTGCTGACGTTCCTCAGCAACTCGGTAAAGTCCGAGAACAATCCGTATGGGATGATGCTCCGCAACGAACTCGATTCGATCGTGCATTCCGACGATTCGTACCTGCTGCACGAACACTTGGAAGACATCAACGAACCGGTCTATTTCCACGCTTTCGCCGAGCGTGCGAGCAGTGCCGGGTTGCAGTATCTGGGCGAGGCCGACTTCGGAGTGATGTCGGTCGAGAACTTCCCCGAACACATTCAGGGGATGTTGCAGAGCGTGTCGCGGGATACGGTTGAGTTGGAGCAGTACATGGACTTCCTGCGGAACCGTGCGTTCCGGCAGACGCTGCTCTGCCACAAAGACATCCGGGTCGAACGCACGCCTGTCCCACGGTCACTGCTCAGGATGCGCGTCGCCTCGTCGGGACAGGCGGAGGGAACGTCACTCGATTTGCACGCGCGCGACCAGACCGTCTTCCGCAGACGGAACGCGACGCTGACAACGACGGACCCTGTTGTTCGAGCAGCCATGTTCCATCTGCGTCAGGTCTGGCCCGCTTCCGTCCCGTTCAACGAACTTTCTTCGATTGCCCGCTCGATGGCGTCTGGTCATCCCGTCGCGGTCGAGGCCGATCTCATTAGTACTCCCAGCGAGCAACTCGCTTCGATGCTGCTCCGCTGTTTCGCGACTTCCATGGTCGATCTGAACACGGCCAACCGCCCGTTTCTCAGTGATGTCACCGAGCGACCGGTCGCCTCCCTCCTCGCGCGAACCCAGTCGCAGCACACGCCTCAAGTCACGAACCTGTTGCACGAACGAGTCCCGCTCGACGACTTCCAGTGCCAGGTTCTGCGAGCCTGCGACGGCACGCGCAATCGGGACGAACTCATCCAAACCATCTGCGACAACGCCACGCGCGGAGACCTCGTGATCTTCAACGCCGGCAAGCGGCTGGTGGAAGGAGACGACCTCCATCGCGGCGTCGCCGACTTGGTTCCCTCCATCCTGCACAGCCTCGCCCGACAAGCCCTGCTCATCGGCTGAGCCTTCAATTGAGCGTTCAGACGAGCGTTTCAATGGTCAGTTCGGCGTTGCGTCTTCGCCTTGTCCCCTCGCCCCGGCCTTGCGGGGAGAGGGCTAGGGTGAGGGGGCTTCTCATCGCTTTCTCGGCCTCTCCACACTGAAGTCCGGCTTTCAGAAAAGCCGGACTTCGAGTGGGCTGACGATTGTGTATCGTACGAACGCGCTGTCACTGCGCGGGGCCGGAATGTCCCTAGGAGCGTGTCTTGGTAATCGGCTGGCAAGGTTGTTATAGGGCCGCTCGAAAAATGGGGTTGAGGGAGCGGGTGGTTGTCAGGGAGGTTTGTT
>JAYTGQ010000269.1:0-2264 GCA_043733345.1 Schlesneria sp. | reverse complement strand
GTTTTGTAGCTGAGTTCGCAAGAACTCAGGGGCTTCGCAGGTGCCGAAAAGGCTGAATTCTTGCGAATTCAGCTACTTTGAAGCGCAACTGCGCAACTCACGCTGCGGGGTGGGAGTTGAGTCGGTACAGACCCGTCGAGTCCGCTCAGATCGACTTCAAGAAATCGACCAGCAACTTCTTTTGGTCAGCGTTCAACTTGAGGTAGTTGTCCTTGATGATGCGCGCTTCACCGTCATGGGCATTGATCGCGTCTTCGATCGTTCCAGCGCGGCCGTCGTGCAGATAAGGGCCGCTGACGTTGAGGCCCCACAGCGGCGGCGTCTTCATGTCGCGGGCACCGGCTGTCCCCTGAGCGATGCCGTCGCCGAGCGGCCCCATGTCGTGCAGCAGCAGGTCCGAATAGAGCATCACAGTCTTGTTACTCAGCGCCGAGACAGGGTTGGGGCCGGTCATCATCAGCGGCGTGTGGCAGCTTGCGCAACCGACATCTAAGAAGATTTTGGCACCGAAGGCCGTGGACGCGGTGACTGGAGCGGTGGGTGGAGCGGCGATGAATCGCATGAAGTCCGCGAGGCGATCAATGTCTCCCTTGCCGTCCGCCGGGTCCACTTGATCCTCGGGATCGAGGACTTTGTCCAACTTCGTCAGTAACGCGACATTCCCGTTGGGAGCGTTCTCCGTCGGAAACAGGCGGCTGGTGATCCCCATCTCGTTCACGTAGGCGTCGCCCGAGAACGTCAGCAAGTTGGCTTGCTGTGCCTTCCAACCGAATCGACCGACGAGCCTGCTTCCCGTGGCAACATCCTGCACCATCGACGCCTTGCCGAGAACGCCGTTCACCGCCGTGGTTCTCACGCCCCGCAAGATGGTCGCATCGGGAATCGCTTCGATCAGGCCGAGGCCGAAGAGCGGAGTCGATTGCCGCTTCGCAATCACGTTGGCTTGAGGAGGAATTTTTTCGAGACCGTCGAGGCTGATGGCCCGCTCCTGCAACAGTGATCCGCCCAGCGACGTGAGTGGATCGAACACGCCGTTCGCAGTACGCCCGAACCGTGTGACGAAGATCGGGCTGCTCCCTCCCACCGCTGGTCCTCCGTGACAGGCCACGCACGAGTCACGATTGAAGATCGGTCCCAGTCCCGTGGCGGGAGTTTCCACATTCGTGAAGTCCGCTCGACCTTCCATGAAGTCCGACAACTGATTGGCCGTCAGCCCGACCAGCGGTTCGCCGTAACGCAACGGTGGTGGTGGCGGTGGTGGGGGAGCTTGTTGAGCCGCTTGTTGAGCTGGCTGTGCTGGCTGTGAAGTTTGTGCTGATCCGGCCGTCGATGAGAGCAGTACCGCCGCTCCGAGTGCTGCCGAAACTATTGTTCGCGAACGGCTGGTGACGCGGTGAGTGAACCCTGCGAATGACATAGTTGTGCCTCTCGAAAAAAGTCTGCTGCGACTTGTGGTGGCAGTGAAACAGAGCATCGAAATTCGGCCGAAACGCCCGCTAATGCTTCGTCAATACTAAGTTTTGGGGTTGGTGAGTGGGGTGGCCGGGGTTGGAGCGTCTTCGCGAAACCCCGAGGCTTCCTTCGCCAAGTCTCAGTCCAGCCCCGGCCACCCAACCCCAATTCTGAGCGTTGACGAAGCACTAGATCACAGTTTGAACCCTCGTTCTTCCGTCCCACACGAGGCCCGGAACATCGTGCGTGGACGAGAGGAGAGTATTTGGTGCGAAGCGGCGCGGGGGCCACAACCTGACAAACGCAACGTCGCCACATTCATCAACAGAAATTCGGGTCGTTCGCAAAAGATTTCGGCGGACGGCTCGGACTTCCGGTCACGGAGCGACAGGGCTACTTTTGCCGGGCATGTCGAAGTTGTTGTGCCGTCGGCAGTATTCGCGGGTCGGGTGATGCTGAGGAAGCAAGACCTTCACTTGTTGCAAAATGCTGACTCGTCTCATCAGCGGCCCTGGGGTCGGCGACGGCTCGTCCCATTTGGAGTTGTGCTGTCATTGGTTGTTTGCGGCGCGGTTGCGTTTCAGTGTCGGCCTCGCTCGGAACCGCCGCAGAGTCGCGAGAATTCGTTCCGCCCCGAGCTATACCCCGCGCGGTCAGTGTCGAGACATCTGAGCGGGGTGGCGTCAGCCCCCCGCTCGGAAACCTCTCACTTTGCCGTGGCGTTTGAACTCGAAAGCGGTGCGGCGGTGCTTCCTGAGATCGGGGCCATGTCTGGCGCGAACGCCGTTTCCGAGACTGCTCTGGTCCGCAAT
>JAYTGQ010000268.1:0-2270 GCA_043733345.1 Schlesneria sp. | reverse complement strand
GCGGCTTTGCCATCCGTGCTACGTCTTCTTCGACCGGATAGCACGGATGGCAAAGCCGCGGCACGGATGAAGCCCAAAACGCGATGCAGCGACATCTTCACACTGCCTTCATCTGACAAACATCGCAACTTCAAAACTGGCGCGTCAGGCTTTGAATTCCAGTGCAAGAAAATCTGCGGCTCGTCTACTCGCGCTTTCGGTCGTAACGATTCGGCAAACTGGCTGTGACTGCGCTGGTTGATGAGCCTTCCGCTGGCGGCCTCTTGCCAAAATTGCCGATCTGTTACCATGCCGCCGCTTCACGAGGCGGTCGTCCGCAGAAGAGCCTTCAGCCACTTCTGCCATCGGATCAGCAAGCGGGAGGCTTGCTCTCATTTCGCGCGTGCAATTCCATTTGCCTCACCGAGGGATCGGTTGAATGCCACTCAAAACTTCGCCACTCGAAGAACCCAGTCTCAACATCACGTCACTGTTGGACATCATCCTCACCATCGTGATGTTCTTCATGGTCTCGACGACGTTCTCTCAGAACGAGCGTCAGACAGAGATCCAAGTTCCGACAGTCTCCGACAACGCGGTCCTCACCGGACAGCCGGATGAGATCGTCATCAACGTGGCAGTTGATGGCCAAATGCAGGTCAGCGGGAAGCCGCAAACGGCGGAGACGATGGCCAAGTTGCTGCAAGCGGCGTTGACCTCGTTCCCCAATCAAGCCGTCGTGATTCGCGGCGACGGTCGGTGTGAGTACCAGAGGGTGATGGACGCTTTTTCGGCCTGTAAGCAGGCGGGAGTCCGCAATATTTCCGTGGCTCACCTTCCTCGACTGAAGTGACTCCGATGCCGAACTCACTCACACATTTGCTCGAACTCGTGACGCAGAGCGTTGGCGACTGGACCGCCAGCGGCATCTTGCTGAAGGCGGCGCTCATCGTCTGTTCCGTGTTCGCGACCGTACAACTGCTGTCGATGCTCGGCACCCGTTACGGCGATGCCAACACGACCTCGAAGTCATTCGTGCTCTCGCTGGTTGTTCACTGTTGCCTCGGTTTGGGTTGGGCCACGGCCGTTCAGTCCTACGTCCCCGCTCCTGTGGCCCACGGCGACCCGGAGTTGCCGCGCGTCAAGATCGCGGTGACGGGGAATGGTGACGAAGACGTGTCGCCGGTCGCCGGCACCGGCAACACGCCGGTTTGGACGAGGTCCGTCGGACGGGCGAATCGAACGATGTCGCGGATCGAGCGGCCTGATCAAGAACCTGTGGCGGTCGAGCCGCCCGTCATTGAACTGGCTCCCACGGAAGCGGTCGTTCCGCCCGACGCTCCCGATCTGCCGTCTCGTCCCGACGAACCGCCCGCCCCGCCGACACAACAAGCTTCCGTCGAAGCGATCGCACGCAGCAACGCGTCACCCACAGTGGCCATCGAATCTCCCAAGGTCGAATCGCGATCGGAAGTGAGTTCCTCCACCCTAGCCGCGCGGCAGGCGATTCGTCGTGAGAGTTCTTCCGCCGATGCCGGTACTGGAGCGCGAACCGAACCGCAGCGAGGTGCTTCCGAACGAACGGCTCCGTTCATGGAAGATGGCACGCTCCTTACCCTCCCCACAGATGTCGTTTCCGACGCGGGCCATCCCAAACCGGTGGGTCTTCCGGCCGAGGCGATCAAACGCCGCGGTGCGCCGAGTCCCTTCCCCGCAGATGTGGCTGAGACCGGCAGCAACCCCGCTTCAGCAACGGCTTCAAAATCGGGGGTCGGATCAAACGGCCGGTTCACGCGCGTCGGCGATCGCCCGGCGAACGAGCGCGAGTTCGATCCGAACCCGTCTGGTGCCGCTCGCCCCACTCCGGCGAGGCCGCTTCCGACTGAGGGTGGCTTGATGGCCTCGCGGGGATCGCCCGGCGGCGATCTGCCCAGCGACGCTCCGACACAAGATTTCAGACGCCCGAATACACCATCCATCAGCGCGCGTCCTGCCGCGCGCGCCACCGAGACCTATCGTGCCCGGCGCATCGAACAGCGTCGCGCGATCGCTTTGAAAAACGGGGGTTCTGATGCGTCCGAACGCGCGGTCGAAATGAGTCTGCGCTGGATGGCCGATATGCAGGAGTCCGACGGCCGCTGGTCCTCGGCTCGCCACGGCGGCGGTCAGGCGAAGACGGATCCGCAGGGGCAGAATCGACTCGACGGCGGCGTCTACGCCGACACGGGTGTCACCGGACTCGTGATCCTTTCGTTCCTCGGCGCGGGCTACACACACGAGGAAGGCCAGTA
>JAYTGQ010000267.1:0-16326 GCA_043733345.1 Schlesneria sp. | reverse complement strand
GCCAAGTAACCCGCAGCGTCAGCGAGGGAGTTCCTCTTGTTTCACGGCGTGTTTGACTCCCTCGCTGACGCTGCGGGTTACAAAGTGAGTGCCATTGGGCGTAAGCCCCTGGATTCTTAGCTGCAATCTCAAGAGTCCACTTTGCAATCGCCTTCATTCGTCAATCAGCGGGCGACACTCACCCCCCTGCTGACTCGCCAACCTTTTCTCGTTTACCTCTCCACAGGATTGCCTGATGACCACTGATGTTTCCTGGGTTCATGCGCGCGACGTTCACAAGTCATTCAAACGCGGGAGCGAGATCGTCGATGTGCTGAACGGTCTGAATCTCGACGTTCACTCGGGCGAGTTTGTCGGTCTGATGGGACCGTCGGGTTCGGGGAAGACGACGCTGCTCAACTTGATCGCGGGGCTAGACCGCCCGACGCAGGGTGAGGTCTCGGTCGGAGGCCAGATCATCTCCAAAATGTCCGAGTCACAACTGGCGACGTGGCGGACGCGCAACATCGGTTTCGTCTTTCAGTTTTACAACCTGCTCCCGGTGCTGACGGCCTATCGCAACGTCGAACTGCCACTGTTGCTATTGCCGCTCAATTCAAAGCAGCGCGAACAGCAGGTCCGCACGGCGCTCGATATCGTCGGCTTGTCGGATCGACTGCATCATCGGCCGGGGCAACTCTCGGGCGGTCAACAGCAGCGGGTCGGCATCGCGCGGGCCATCGTCACCGACCCGGCGTTGATCGTCGCGGATGAACCGACGGGTGCGCTCGACTCGAAGTCGGCCGATGAGATTCTCAACCTGCTCGGTGAATTGAAGAAGACGCTCAAGAAGACCGTCATCATGGTGACGCACGATCCGCGCGCGGCGGAACGAGCCGACCGGTTGGTGCATCTCGACAAGGGGCTTGTGACGCACGTCCAAGGGTGACGAGATCGCAACACCAACCCGCAGCGTAAGCGAGGACGAACCACGCCCGATCCCCGACCTCTGACCTCTGACCGCTGCCTCCCCGATCTCCTCGCTCACGCTTCGGGTTGGTGTTGGAGTGCCCCGGCCTACGAAAGACCGCTCCATGAAATACTTCTTCCTGATCTTCGAGAGCATCCGCCGCAATCCTGTGCGGACGCTGCTCACGTCACTCGGCACGATGATGCTCGTGTTGGTGGTGACGCTCGTCTTCACGGTCCTCACCGCGATGGACCGGGCGACGACCGAGAAAAGTTCCAACATCAAGGCGATCGTCACCGAGAAGTGGCAGGTGCCGAGCATGATGCCGTACTCGTATGCCAAGGCACTGACCGAGGGAGCGGCCGATCCGGCGGACAAGACTGCGGCTCGCCCGTCGGACTACATGACGTGGGGCTTCTTCGTCGGCTCGACCGAATCCAATCCGGCCAAGCGCGGGTTCGAGAACATGTTCTTCTCGTTCGTCATGGAACCGGAAAAGACACGCACCATGATGGACGAAGTGGACGAGATGCCCGACTCGGAAGTCCGCCCTCTGCTGGATGCGATAGCTCGGATGAAAGTGGTGCCGAACGGAGTCATCGTCGGTCCCGAGCGGCTGGAGAAAATGAACAAGAAGGTCGGCGATCGGATCACCGTCTATGGCCGCAACTATCGCGACATCAATCTGGAGCTGGAGATCGTCGGGACGTTCCCGAAAGAACCCGCTCGCTTCGCCGACAGCGCCGTGATCGCCCGCGATTACTTCGACCGACAGCTCGATGCGTACAAGCAGTCGCACGGTGGGAAGGCTCACGCGATGGCCGATCGATCGTTGGGATTGGTCTGGCTCCGCGTGAAGAACAAGCCGACGTTCGACAAGCTGACCGAGCAGATTGTCGGTTCGCCGTCGTTCTCGTCGCCTGCGGTGAAGTGCGAAACCTCATCGACCGGCATCTCGGGATTTCTCGAAGCGTGGCGCGACATCTTCTGGGGTGTCCGCTGGCTGCTGACTCCCGCCTGCATGATCGTGCTGTCGCTGGTCATCATGAACGCGATCTCGATCAGTGTGCGCGAGCGAGAACCCGAGTTCGCCGTATTGAAGGTGCTTGGCTTCCGACCCAACCAAATTCTGCTGATGGTCCTCACCGAGTCCGTGTTGATTGGCCTGCTGTCGGGACTGTTCAGCGCGGCGGTGTCGTATTACGTCATCAACAATGTCTTCGGCGGTCTCCCGTTCCGCATCGCGTTCTTCCCGAAGTTCACTGTCCCCGAAGCGGCCTTGTGGTGGGGAGCGGCGATGGGAGCCGGGACTGCGTTCGCGGGAAGTTTTGTACCCGCGTGGCGTGCGCGATCGGTGAAGGTGTCGGATGTGTTTGCCCGCGTGACGTGAGGCGTGCTGTTGATGTTCGCTCAAACCCCACCGGGCTTGCCCCGGTGGCCCGCAAGTCTTTGAAATTCTCGCGATTTCACAGCGAACGAGCGGCCTTCGCCAACATCAAAACAAAGTAGTGCAAAGACCTGATTCCATCGGGGCAAGCCCGATGGGGTTTGATGGTGTGTTCTGCGATGCCATCGCCTTCGATTTGTTTCCCCACAACGAGGTTTCCGCCGTGATCGACTCGCTCCTGTTTGCTGCTGCTCCGTGGGACTTGTTCTCGGGCAACCCGCTGTTGCTGCGAGGTCTGATCGGGGCGTCGGTCGCGCTGTATGCGGGCCTCTGTTTCATTGGCAAGGTTCCACTCAGTTACAACTTCATGAACTTGGTCGCTCGCAAATGGACGACGCTGATGACGGCGGGAGCCTTTGTGCTGGTGATCGGCCTGCAAACGATGATGCTCGCGTTCGTCAACGGGATGTACGCGATGACCGACAACACGGGCCATCCCGGCAACGTGATGATCATGGCCGAGGGGGCGACGGACGAAGCCTTCAGCACGCTCAACTTTGCCGACGCGACCGACATCGAAACGCAGGACGGCGTGCTCAAGGAAGACGGCCAAGCCCTCATCAGTCGTGAGACGTATCTCAACGTGGTGCAGACGATGGACAAGCCCGCGCCGGGGCGACCTCGACGCCGGTTTCTACAAGTGCGCGGCGTCGATGATGCGGCGATGTCGGCCAAGGTCCACATGATGACGCTGCGCGACGGCGGGCAGTGGTTTTCACAAGCGGGTGTGCAGGCGATCAACACAGAGGGCGAGACGGCGATTGAGGTCGTTGTCGGTTACGGTATCGCGCGGGAACTCGGTGCCGATCGTCAGCCGGAGGAGGTGGCCAAGGCGAAGAATCGCGAACGGCTGGAGGTGGGCGAGACCTTCGATGTCGGCGGTCGCTTGTGGCTGATCACGGGGATCATGGAACAGAGCGGTTCGCTGTACGACTCGGAGATTTGGACGAAGCAGTCTCAGATCGGCCCGCTGTTCGGCAAGCCGAACTATTCGACGTTCGTACTGCGCGCCGATCCCAATTTCCGCAGAAACGAGCGTGATGCCTTCTTCGCCGAGAAAGAACGCAAAGTGCAAGAAGCCTTCGACAAGGCCGTCGCAGAGAAGGCGGCAGACAAGACCGCACCCGCTCCGGTTCGTGAGAAACTGGTGCGTCCTACGAGCGACGATGCGTGGGCGTCGCTCCAACTGCGCGACTTCTTCGCGAACGAATACAAGAAGGCGCAGCTCGCGCCGTTCGTCGAGACCGCTTACTTCTCGACACTGACCGCCACCAACCAGCAGTTCCTCATCGGTGCCCTCGTGCTGTGCGCGATCATGTCGCTGGGAGGCATCTTCGGCGTGATGAACACGATGTTCGCCGCGATCAGCCAGCGCACGAAAGACATCGGCGTACTCAGACTGCTTGGTTACAAACGCTGGCAGATTCTGGTCTCGTTCCTATTCGAGTCGATGCTGCTCGCCCTCTTCGGCGGCTTGCTCGGCTGCGCGATCGGCTCGCTGGCCGACGGCTACACCGCGACGAGCATCGTGTCGGGCGCGATGGGCGGCGGCAAAGCGATCGTCTTGCGCATGACCGTCGATGTGAGTACGCTCGCGCTGGGGATGCTGCTCGCCGTCATCATGGGCTTCCTCGGCGGCCTGATCCCATCGCTGTCGGCGATGAGGCTGACGGCACTTGAAGCTCTACGGTGAAGAGGGGAAATTCCCTCGAAACCACTTCTGTCTGAAACCTGTTCTGTCCTGTCACCACCCGTTGAGGAATTCTCATGCAACGACTCGTCCGCTGTCTCGTCACGTCTGTCATGTTGTTCGCCGGTGCGTGGTCCGCACGGGGAGCCGATGACTTTTTCTTCAAGGCCAATGATCGCGTCCTGTTTCTCGGCGACAGCATCACCGAGCAGTACCAGTATTCGACCGACATCGAGCTGTATCTGACGACGCGGTTTCCCGAGTGGAATCTGACGTTCCTCAACGCGGGCATCGGCGGTGATCGTGCTCAGGGGGGAAAGAACCGCTTCAAGGATCATGTTCTTGCCGAGAAGCCGACCGCGATCACGATCAACTTCGGGATGAACGACGCCGGGTACGGAGACTTCAATCCCGAATTGCACAAGCAGTACGTCGAGGGGACCGAAGCGATGCTGACGATGGCGAAGGAGGCGGGGATCAGGGTCGGGCTGGTCTCGCCCAATGCCGTCGATCGCCGCGTGCAAGAGCGTTTCAAGCTCTACTTGGAGACGCAGCAAAAGTTCTACGCGCCGCTGTCGGAACTGGCCGTCAAGCATGGTGCATCGTTCGTCGATCAATACGCGACCACCCGCGCCGCGCTCGAGCGAATGGAAGTCGAGGGCGCGAAGACGGTCATCCCGTTTGGAGACGGTTTCCACACGTCCTCGAACGGCGGGCTGTTCATGGCGCACGCGATCCTGACCGGGCTGAAGGCTCCGTCGCTGGTGAGCCATGTCGGGATTGACGCCAATTCTTTTGGATTGGGTGCCGGATCGAAGGTGCAGAACTGCGCGATCAGCAAGGAAACGAAGAGCGATGGTGGCGTCGCGTTCGAGCGGCTCGATCAAGCCTTACCACTGCCGATTCAGAATGACTGGGTCTCGCTGCTGCCCTACGTCAACCAATTGAAAGACCTCAACCGTTACGAGTTGGCGGTGTCGGGACTGGCTGCCGGAAAGTACGCGATCAAGATCGACGGTGTGGAAGTGGCCGCTCATTCCGCGGACGAATTGGCGGCGGGTGTGAACTTGGGGAACGTCAGCAAAGGTCCGGTCTTCGATCAGGCTCAAAAAGTCTTCACCGCGATCAACGCCAAGAACGGCATCGTGCATCAACGATTCCGAGGCGTGGTCATGGCCAACATCCCCGATTGGCTGGCCGATGTGGGTGCCGAACGCAAGCCGAAGGAACTGACCAAGCGACTCGAACAGATCGCCGCACGACAGGCTGAGATTTACCAACTAGCCAAGCCTGTCTCGCGCCGATTCGAGGTTGTGAAGTCGGGCAACTGAGGCTGTTCCTGGGATCGCCGTCAGACCAACCCGAAGCGTGAGCGAGGAGTGTCCATTCGATTCGTCTTCGCTCACGCTTCGGGTTGGTGTTCGGTCCCTCTCGCCAAGCCAAATCGAGCGCAAACCCGGATTGACCGATTTTGGGATCGGCATTAAAAGCCGGTCCCTGTTCCAAGGACGGTTTCCAGCGGAAGGAGTCCGCAGCGATGCGACATTCATTTGGGTTGGTTTTGAGTTTGTGCTTGGTCGGTTGTCAGAGTCAGTCGGCCAGTCCGCCGGTGACGAAAACGGGTGGTGTTGGGAGCGAAGGCGTTCCGGCGGAAGTCGCTTCGCTGATGGATGCGGGGCGAACCGAACAGGCGCTCGCCAAAGTCAATGAACTGATTGAACGACAACCCAAGGGGGCCGTGCTGTTCTCGGCGCGGGCCACGATTCAGCATCGGCTGGGTCTCACTCAAGAAGCTGTTGCGGACTTGGATCATGCCATCGAGTTGAACTCGACCGACGCGCGGTTCTTCAACAATCGCGGCTTTATCCGGATTGGGTTGCAGCAGTTCGAGGAGGCTCGGCGTGACCTCGACCGAGCGACGGAGCTGTCGGCCGAGTATCCGAATCCGTTCAACAATCGCGGGCTGCTCTTCATCGCTCAAGGACGGTATTCGGAAGCCATCGAACAGCTCGATCAGGCTTTGAAGCACGATCCCAACTACGTCGATGCCTACAACAATCGCGGCTTCGCGGCGTTGCAGTCGGGGCAGGTGGCTCCCGCACTGGCCGACTTCAATCAGGCGTTGAAGATCAACCCGAAGTACGTTAATGCCTTCAACAACCGGGGGCTGCTGCGGGCGCGGGCGGGAGATCTGGAAAACGCGATCGTGGACTTCACGGAAGCCATGATGCTCGATCCGCTCAACCCGAAGTATTACCAGCACCGGCACGATGTTTATGTGCGGCAATCGGCGTTCGATAAGGCGCTGGCGGACGAAACGAAGTACATGTGGCTGGAACGGCTCGGTGGATTGAACGCGGCACTCGTGAAGAACGCGGCCGATACGGTCAGCCTCGTCGAGCGGGCGCGACACTATTTGAAGGTCGAGCATGATGAGAAGGCCATTGAGGATCTCGACCGGGCGTTAACGATCAATCCGAAACTCGCGTCGGCGCTCATCGTGCGTGCGGGGATTCGATTGAAGTGGCGCGAGTTCCCGCAGGCGCTGGCTGACGCCGAAGCCGCCGTCGCCGTTGAGCCAACACAAGAAGCGTATTCGGCCCGTGGCGATGCGTGCCTCGGACTGAAGGACTACGACAAAGCGATCGAGAGTTTTGCGGAATCACGCCGCATCGACCCTGCTGTCGCAGAAGCGTACTTTCGGAAATCGCAAGCACTGCAAACCTCGGGTGAACCCGAGCGAGCCGCTGAGTCGCTCAAACTAGCGCTGGCCCTCGATCCCGATGTGCAGGCTCGGTTGCGATAATCGCCGAAGTTGTCGGGTGAGTGGACTCCTTCGAGTTCCAAACACGACTCTTTGAGTCCAGTTTTGGAAGAGATTGCAAAGTGCTAATTGGTAATTGCAAATTGATAATTGAGGGGACGCTCGCAGTGAGACTTTCGCTTTCAATTTGCATTTAGAAATTAGCAATTATCAATTTGCAATCGCCTTCATTCGTCGGTCTGAGGCAAAGCCCTCGCTGGAGTCTTCGGAACACCCCTCACTTGTGAGGCCACTCTCAAATCGGTGCGTTCCGAAGACTCCACACACCCCCTACGTCCTTCGTCAGTTCACGAAAGCTGTTTTCATGACCGTGCCCGCGCTTAAGACCAAAATTCAGGGGCCGATTGCGGTCATTGGCGACGTGCATGGCCAGATCGACAAGCTGCAAGTGGTCCTCGACAAACTCAAAAAACTGCCTGATTACCAGCAGCGTTGGATCGTGTTCATCGGCGACTTCGTGGACCGTGGCCCCGATTCCAAAGGGGCCGTCGATCTGTTTCTCGATCTGCTGCGTGAGCATCCGCGCACGACGGCCATCGCGGGAAATCATGAGTTTGCGATGTGTGCCGCACTCGGTTGGACTCCCAGTCGAGACGGTTCCCACTGGGGTGATCGCTGGGTGCAGCACTACAACTCGGACCAGACGTTCGAGTCTTATGGGGCCAAAATCGGAGACTTGGATGACCTCAACGCGCGCGTCCCTGCGGACCATCGCGAGTTGCTCATGAACCTGCCGTGGTGCGTCGAACATCCGCAACTGCTGTTCGTGCATGCCGGGTTGAATCCGAATGTGCAGTTCGCGATGCAGATGCGGATTCTGCATCAGAAAGATCTCTCACTGAACCGGCCCGAGTGGCTGTGCGAGCGGGCGTTTGTCGAAGCCGATCCGCCACGAGACTGCCCGCTGACGGTGGTGTCCGGACACGTCCGCGTGGACGAGGTGCAGTTCCGTCCAAAACGCATTCTGATCGACACGACAGGCGGCGAAAGCGGTGACCTCAGTTGCGTGCTGATGCCCGAGAAGAAGGTGATCTCATCGGGTGGCCAGACGACTTCGGCGGCGACGCGCGCCCCAGTGAAAGCGGCTCCCGCCAAGGCGTCGTGGTGGAACTTGTGGGCTTGAGGTGCGCGTAGGATGGACGCCTCGTCCGTCCGTTGGTCTCTTCGCGACCTACTCGGACGGACGAGGCGTCCATCCTACGAGTCCTCGCTCACGCTTCGGGTTGGTGTGGTGATGGCCCGCATGGCACATGGCTCGCGTTGCTCGAATGGCAGGAACTGCCGGTGGCCTCGCCGTGAGTTGCCTGGAAAAGCGTTCTTGCGCTGCGAGCAGGTCGTTCGTCCGTGGGCCGTCTGACACAGAATGGCCCCTGAACAGAATGCCTCGCCCCTCTGTTCCTTCGAGGATTTCGGATGCGTTGTGGCGGACATTCGTTCGCACCGCCGCGTCCCTGCGCGGACGGTCAGGATGACCTTGAATCGCCCGTTGCGTTCGTCGGCGCGGCAAACACGTTCCACAACGACACGGCGCTGAACGACAAGGATGGTCGCGTCTCATGCCCGTTACATCAGTTCGCAAACTTCAGGAGTATTCACGCACGGTCGATCAGTCGGCGCGTGACGCTCTCGTCGTGAACCATCTGTGGCTGGTCCGGCACATCATGGGGAAAATCGCGGCGCGGTTGCCGTCGTCGGTCGATGTCGAGAATCTCGAATCGGCGGGAATGTACGGCCTAGTGCAGGCGGCGGATCGCTTCGATGAGAAACGGGGCGTGGACTTCAAATCGTTCGCGACGCTGCGGATTCGTGGCGCGATTTTCGATGAGGCGCGCAACAGTTGCCCGTTGCCGCAGGAAGTCATGCACCGAGTTTCGCTCGTGGCGAAGGCTCAGGAACGCGCGGGCAGAGCCGTCAGTGTGGAGGACTTGGCCAACTCGACCGGCCTCAGTGTTAATGAAGTCGAGGATGCTCTGATCGCGATGCCGTTGACGCAGGTGCGATCGCTCGAACAACTCGCAGACGACCCGACCGGTCACTCGCGCGAAGCACCCGACTCGAATGAAGAACTGGAAGATCAGAAGCGACTGCTGGCGGACGCAATCACGTCGTTGCCGGAACGCGAACGACTCGTTGTGACGCTGTACTACAAGGAAGACTTGCGACTCAAGGAAATCGGTTCGCTGTTGAAGCTGTCCGAATCCTACACGTCGCGGTTGCTGGCCTCGGCAGAACACAAGCTGCGGGAATACGTCGGTTCACACTGAAAGAAGTGCGAGTCATGCAAAGTGGCATCGTCGAGAAGTTTGTGCGCGGCGGCATTCATAACGTCGTCCCCGGCACTCAGGGAGGCCGTTCGGGCGGAGCGGTCCACGGTGGGGGGCGCATGTGCATGGAGGCAACGCACCGACGATCGAAGTCATCCGCGAGGGCGATGTGGTTCAGGCGATCGACGTGACGTGTACGTGTGGTGAGACGTTTCGATTGTGGTGTTCGTATGAATCGGAAGGTCCGTCCGCGGGTGAGGCGTGATGAGGGTGAGTCGGACGGCGATGAAATGAAATCAGCACATGCCTCGCTTACGCTTCGGGTTGGTGTGAAACACGGTGAGAAAGGATTGCAAACAATGAGTCCGTCAAAACTGAAGGGACTCGGGCTGCCGACTCTGATTGTCTGCCTGTCAGCGGCGGGGGCGGGAGCGTTGTTTCAACAAGGTCGTCCCGCAGCGTTGCAGGGGCAGACCGAGAAGTTTGACGAATGGGATTTTGTTCCACCGTCTCCCGCGCCGAGCCGTGACGCTTTGCCAGCGGCTTCCGCTCCGGCAATCCTGTCGCCACGCGCCTCTGCGCCAACATTGCCGCCGTTGAACCGTGTTGCGTCAGCGCGCTCCAGCACATCTGCGGCACCGCCTGCGGTACACCGGCACGTTTCCGCGACCATCAATTCGGCAGTTGCCAGCTCGCCTCGCAAGACGGCGGTCGGAGGGGCTTCGAGTCAGCGGGTGACTCCCCTCGGAAGCGTCTCGACGGCGGGTGGCGTCGTAACGACCTCGTCTCAGCTCGAACTGGTCCCGTCCGAACAACCGGCGACCGAATCGAGTCGGTTCGCGATCATCAAGAAGCCCGCGAAGGCTGCGCTGACTCCAATGCCTGCGTTTCCGACCGACCGCATGTCGCCTCCGTCCGTGTTGGGAAGTCACCTTGGACTGCATCCGGGTGAGACCGCGACCGAACGGTCGTTGCGGCTGATGTCGGCCATTGGAGAACTCGAACGGCACGCCGAGAACACCACGTTCGAGAACGCGACGCTCAGCGCGGCCGTGAAGGAACGCGATGACAAGTTGCAGATGGCGATCCGCGAAATTCGAGCCGCTCGCAAAGACCTTGTGACATCGCGTGAGGAACTGGATCGTTTGAAGCGCGAGGTCGAAAGTTTGCGTGAGAAGGTTCGCAGTGCGGAGAAAGACAACGCGGCCGTCTTGCAAACGATGGCTCCGCTACTGCAACAACTGCTCGAGTCAGACGATGTCGGCACGCTGCCGACCGAACGGGCGGAGTGACTCATGCGGCGTGCGGCTGTCATTCTGATGCTGGTTCTCGCGACTGTCTGGGGTTGCGCGCACAAGCGGCAGCAAAAGCAGGCGGCCGCACTGATGCAGGCCACACCGGCACCGTACCAACAGTTCGTCGCTCAGAACTTCGACTGGTCGTCTGTACAGCGTGTCGTCTTGATGCCGTTGGCCAATCAAACGGCGTACCCGAAGGCCACGGAAGAATTGCAGGCGAACCTCGCGGCGGAGCTTCAACGGACGGGGCGGTTCGACATCGTAGTGGCCACACGCGACGACCCCGGTGCGCGGGCTCAAGACATCTTTCGCGGCGGCCAGTTCGATGAACTCGAACTGTTGCGCGTCGCTCGCGAATATCAGGCTCAAGCGGTCCTGTTCGGGAACCTCACGCAGTATCACCCGTACTCACCGCCGCGCGTTGGGCTGTCACTGTTGATGGTCAGCCCGGCGGAAGGAGTCGCGATCGCCTCGTCGGATGGCGTGTGGGACGCGCGCGAGGCGACGACGGCCGCTCAAGCTCAAACGTTTTACAAGCAGACGCTCGAATGGCCGCAAAGCCTGATGGGAGCCAACCGCGTATTGGAATCACCCGATGTCTATCAACGGTTCGTGTGCCAGCAGGTCGCGGCGACTCTGGGACCGCCCGTGTCCGGGGGTGTGCAACAGGCGGGAGGAAGCTTTGCTCCGGCTCTCAATGCTGTCGCGATGCCACTCAGGTCGGACCCACCACCGGCACCGGGAGTCATGATCGGTCCTTAGGTTCTTTGTCCACACCTTCTGTGCATCGTGCGAAGAAGTTGTGGCGGAGTGCAAAGTGAGAAGTGATCCGTGCAAAGTGTCTCCGGACGAAGTTCCTCTGAGATTTTGCACTTTGCACTGATCACTTCTCACTTCTCACTTTGCACTGGTTTCATTGGTCGCGGCTATGCCGCGTTAGGAAGCTCGGTCGTATCACCGCGTGGGCAACACGTCGAGTGGAGAAACGGGCTTCAACGTCACACGCCGTGCGGGGCGTTGCCCACACGGTTAAACGATAGGACCGGCAACACCGTCACGATCGCGTGACTTTGCTGGGAATGAATTGTCTGGCAGGTCCGCGCCTGCAAGGAATCACAAATTTCTTCGACTAGAGAGGAGCAGGAAGAGGTCCGACGATCGTGACGCAGGGGAATTAGTTATGGACATGGGAACCGTATTGGGGCTGCTGTTCGGACTCGGCATCACCGTGGGTTGCATGTATCACCAGACGCATGGCCACTTGATGGGCTTCTACAGCACGGAAGGCGTGTTGCTGGTGATCATCGGTTCAGTCTGCGCGACGATGATCAGCATGCCGATGCGAAACTTTCTCCAAGTGTTCGGGGCGCTCAAGAAATGCTTCTTCCTGAAAGAAGTCACCCTGACGCAGGCGATTCTGCAACTGGTCGATTTCGCGACCGTCGCCCGCAAGGACGGGCTGCTTTCACTGGAAGGCCGGATGGAAGAAGTGAAGGAGCCGTTTCTGGCGAAGGGTTTGAAGATGGTGATCGACGGTCAGGATCACCACGATGTCGAAGCGAGTTTGCGTCTGGAACTGCATGCGTTGAGTGAGCGACACGGGCTGGGAAAAAAGGTCTTCGCGCTGATGGGCAATTACGCCCCGGCTTACGGATTGACGGCCACGATCATTGGTCAGGTCGTGATGTTTCAAAACATGGGCGGCGATATCGCGGCGATCGGTGCGGGTTTGTCGGTGGCCTTGCTGGGGACGCTGTATGGGTCGCTCTACGCCAACATCATTTGCCTGCCATTTGCCGACAAATTGGGGATTCGTGCGAATCAAGAGATGCTGCTGAAGGAACTTTACCTGCAAGGGATTTTGGGGATCGCAGCCGGTGATTCGCCGACAGCATTGAAGCAGCGTTTGCTGAGCTTCTTGGACAACCGAGCCGCCAGCCGAATGGAATGAAGTGATCTGTACTTCGCGCGGTCCGTGATGAGACATCCGAGCGGGGCGGCGTGTGTAGATGTAGGGTGGGCTGTGCCCACCATTCCGCAACCGATTGGTGGGCACAGCCCACCCTACGAAAAGTCAAACAGTCGAAGTTGAGTATGTGAGCGGTGGCGGTGTGCGTCCTCGCTGACGCTTCGGGTTGATGGGGCATAGAAGGCTCGGAATTTCATGTCTGGTCCGCATAAAAAAGGTGGTCACGAAGAAGGCGGCGGTCACGCTCCCATGTGGATCGTGAGCTTCGCGGACATGGTGATTTTGTTGATGAGCTTCTTCGTGTTGATGCTGGTCAAGGGGGAGCAGAAGACCACGTCCAACGAAGACATGCTGAAGGTCTTGGCGTCGGTGAAGTTGGGTTTCGGCTATGTGCCGAAGCCGAATTCCAAGGATCCGATTGACCTCGCCGTGTTCCAAGTGATGGCCCAGAAGAACTCGAGCAAATTTCCCAATCACGGACAACGTTGGTTGGGAGCGGCGATCGAAGGCAAGGACAAGAAAATCGCCGAGCCGTTCGCCAAAGCCCAGTCCAACATCGGCAAGCCGATTCGCTTCGATCGCAATTCCGATGTGGTTGCCAAGTCGATGGCCAGCGATCTGGACCAGATCGCGGAAGTGATCCGACACCACTATCGAGTCGTCTTGGTCCAAGGGCATTGTTCCCCCGAAGAGGCGACTCGCGACGGGATGCAGGGGCATGACCTGTCCTTTCGTCGCGCGGTGGCAGTCAAACATGCGTTGCAGTCGCGGGGAGTTGCCGCCGCCCGACTGCGGATTATCTCCTGTGCCAATCATGAATCGCCCAAGGATCTCAAAGCGAACAGCAGGCAACTCGTGGTGGTCACGATTGGCGAGTACCTCCTGCCTTCCGAGAACGAAATTTTGGAAGACGAACTTCCTCCACTCGAAACCAAGCCGGACAAGAAGTCCGGCTCACACGGCGGACACTAAATCATGAGACACCACGGATGGACCTCTCTCGCGTTCCTCGGACTCTCTGGAACGCTGTTGGCACAGCCGGAAACAGCGCCACCCCAGTTGTTGCGAGTTCCGTCGGCACAAGCCTTACGCAGTCCTGACGCGCGTTCTGCGGAACCGCTGCCGTTGCGGACCACCGAGGCCGAATCCGGGCTGAGCCTGGAAGAGGAACTGACGCAGCTTCGCCGTGAGCTGAAGTCGTTTGATGTCGCACGCGACGAACTTCTGCGCAGCACCAAGACGGTCGATGCGGAGAGTGATCGCGTCGCGATTCAGCAGCGTCAGGAATTGCTTGACGTGCTGACGAAACTGGCGACGAAGGGGATCACGCGCCGATCCAAGCCGGTCGCATCGAGTACGCCGCAGGTCACCAGTACGCCGCGTTCAACAAGTGTGAATGCCGTCGATCCCTTCGCGGAACCTGTCACGCCGGTGGTGACGCCGCCGATTGCGGCTCCCGTCGCTCCGAAGCCGGTCATCATTCCCGAGCCACCGGCATTCCCAATTCCAGAGGACCCCGCCGATCCCTTTGCCCTCGGCAACGTGCTGTTTCGATCCGGCGATTATGCCTCCGCCGAGAAAGCCTTCGCCAAGGTCCAACCGACGGATGAGAACCGGATGATGCTGAAGTTTCTGACGGCGACCTGCCTTCGCAAACGGTCGCAATGGAAGCCTGCGAGCGATGCCTTTCGAGTCGTCGCAGGATCGAACCAAGACCCGGTGCTGCGCGATCTCGCCAAGTGGCAACTCGAAAACATGGCGTGGTATCAACAGACCGAATCGCAACTCGATCAAATGCGGGCCGAGCGCGACAAACGAACTGCGACGGGGAAGAATCGTTCCGCTGCCGCAAAGCCGTGAGACGCATCTGTAGGATGGACGCCTCGTCCGTCCGTTCTATTGATTGATTCATTCGTCCACACAGCGTTTCCGTGGTAACTCGGACGGACGAGGCGTCCATCCTACGCGCGAATCCGCGAACTCGCGTGGCTCGTCTTACGCCGGTTTGGCTTTGGAGCCTGCTGCGTTGCGGTCCATGCGGATTGAGACCGGTTCTTCGAGCCAAGCCTTGATCGTCGCAGCGACGGCGTTCAGGTCTGCGAGTTCATTGTCTGACTGCGCCGAGGTGCCAGTGGCCAGCGCGGGACTGGTAACGGCCGGGATGGTCGCGGGTCGCCGACGGAGCAGCAGCAGCCCGACGATTCCCGCCAGCACCACCCCTCCGACCACGAGCGAGGAGGTCTTGAGATTCGTCGCGTAATTCAGCAATTGTTGAGCAGTGAAGACTTCCACAGCCGGTGGCACCACGGCTGCGGGCACTTCGGGAACCTTGCCGATGCTGACTTGAATCTGATCGCGGCCGTCCTTGTAACCGACAGCCTGCTTGACCAATTCCTTGGCCTCTTCGGGTGTGATGCCGAGCGTCTCTGCCACCGGCGTACCGTCCTGTGTCGGCAGTGGGACCAGCATCACGGCAATGGTGAGGCGGTTGATCGTTCCCTGTCGTTCTTCCGTTTGGAGGTTGGTTTTCGAGACGACGAATTCGCTCTCGACGGTCTCTTCGTTCTTGTTCGGCCCCGTTGCGCCGCCCGCTCCCGCCGATTGTCCCGGTGGGATGTTGCTGACGGCACCGGCCGGACCGCGCGGTCCCGTGGGGGAGGTCGTCTTCGAGGACATGATCGACTCGCGCGAGACAACCTTGCCATCGGGATCGAACTTTTCGCTGGTCTCTTTCACATGCCGAAAGCTCATGTCGGCGGTGACGCGCACGACCGCACGGCCCGGGCCGAGCAACCGCGTCAATAACTCTTGAGCCTTCGCCGCCAAATGCGATTCCACGTCGCGCTGGTACGTGAGCTGGTCGGAGGAGGCGAGGCCGCGCGTCGTATCATGCTTCTCGGACAGCACGGTTCCGTCCGAGTCGAGCACGGTGACGTTTTCGGGTGTCAGCCCTTTCACGCTTCCCGCGACGAGGGCCACGATTCCGGCGGTCGCTTTCCGGCTGAGTGACGCGCCCGGTTTGGTCTTCAGGACGACGCTGGCCGTGACCGGTTTCTCATCGCGCACGAAGGGAGTCGGTTCGGGTTGCACGATGTGAACGCGAGCTTGAGCAACCGGTTCGAGCTGCATGATCGTGCGCGCCAATTCGCCTTGGATCGCGCGGACGTAGTTCATGTTCTGGACGAACGGCGTCGCGCCCATCGACATCTCGTCGAAGAGTTCAAATCCCTTGCCCGCCCCTTTTGTCAGGCCGGCCACTGCGAGAGTCATGCGCGTTTTCTGCACTTTGTCGGCGGCGACCAGGATCGTTGTTCCGCCCGAGGCGAGCTTGTACTCAGTGCGATCCGCATCCAGCTTCTCCACGATCGCCGCCGCTTCCTCAGCAGGCAGGCCCGAGCAGAGAATTTGGTACTCGACCTTTGTCGCCCAGTAGCCAACTCCACTGGCCGCAGCCACCGTTGCCAAGAGGGCACCGGCATAAACGCCCTTGCCCATGAGGCTCTGTTTTTGCCAGAGCTGTTGAACTTGCTGCAAGAATTGCTGGAACCCGTTTATCGCCCGTCTTTCGCGAGAGTCGAAGCCGGACTCGATGCGAGCACGGCGACTTCAAACGTATCGGTCGCGAAGACATTTCCGGTTGAACCGATTCGCCAGACAGGCAGAGATCGCCAGAAGAGGACTCACGCAGAAACCGCCGGGGCGGCTTGGGAATTCCCACGCGGGAGACACGGTAGGAGTCGGTTTTACCCCCGCGCAGTCCGTATTGAGACATCTGAGCGGGGCGGCGTAAGCCCCCCGGTTCTTGGGCGTTAGCCCTTCGCTGAAAGAACCGGGGGGGCTGACGCCCAATGGCACTTACTTTACCTCAGTAACCCGCAGCGTAAG
>JAYTGQ010000266.1:0-2278 GCA_043733345.1 Schlesneria sp. | reverse complement strand
GTGTGTTGAAGCCGAAGCTGTAGCGCTGGACGGTGCAGCGGCGAACCATCCGGGGCCTCACGGCACCCGGCTCACCTAAAAAACTTCTGTCCCCTGCTTCCTGACTCCCTCCCCCCATGACCGCCGAATCCACTCAAGAATTCCTGACGATCGCGGGCCAGCAGGGACTGCTGCCGACAGAGACGTTGTACGACCTTGCGGAAGAGGCGGCCCAACGGCAGATCGACGCGGTGTCGTTGGTCTTGCAAAAGGGATTGTTGTCACCGACTCAGATTGAAATCGTGGAGACACTGCGTCAGCCCGCGAAGTCGATCCCCGGCTATGAAATTCAATCGGTCCTCGGTCACGGCGGGATGGGAGTCGTTTATCGGGCGCGGCAACTCAATTTGAATCGGGTCGTCGCGCTGAAAACGATCCTCGTCAATCAGGCGGCCAATCCAACGATGATTTCGCGGTTCGAGCAAGAGGCGCAGACTGTTGCCAAACTGGTCCATCCGCACATCGTCGCGGCCTACGATTTTGGGCGACATGCGGGGCGGCTGTACTTCGCGATGGAATACGTCGAGGGGGAAGATGCCGACCACTACGCGAGTCGTGAGTACCCGCTGAGCGAGCGAATTACTTGGGGCTTGATTCGTCAGGCTGCTGCCGGGCTGGCTCATGCAGCCAACCTGGGCGTCGTCCATCGCGACATCAAGCCCGCCAATCTGTTGCTCGTCACGCCGCCTCAGGGTTACCCGCTTCCGGCCGGGATGCCGATGGTGAAGATCACCGATTTCGGGCTGGCGTTTCTCGCCACAGAAGCGGACGAGCGGACGAAGTTGACGGCCGAACAGACGACGCTCGGCAGTCCGCACTACATGGCTCCCGAGCAACTCGATGCGAGCAAACCGGTCGATTTGCGAGCCGACTTGTACGCGTTGGGAGCGACGGCGTACCACCTGCTCGCCGGGCATCCGCCGTTTGACAAACAGACGCTGCCACAGATCATCGCCAGGAAATTGAGCGACGAGCGGCCGGAGTTGCCCGCCGAACGGAGCGATGTCTCGACGGAGGGACTCGCGTTGATGAACGGACTGCTCGTGCGCGACCTCAACCAGCGGATTGGGAGCTACACCGAGTTGCTCGGTCGCATCGACGCGCTCCCGGTCATGATCGCTGCGGACTCAGCGACCCTGGCGTGGCGCACGGCAACCGCACACTCGATGTCCGCGATCCCCACGGTGACCGCTGTTCGAGATGAGTCACCGAAGCCGCCGATTCGCGGCTGGATGATGGCAGGCGTGGGAATCGTCGCGGCGCTGAGCGTGACGGTGATCGTATTCGCACTCGGGCTGGTGCCTGGAACGGCCTCGTCTCCCTTGCTCGAACCGAGAGCATCGCTGGCTCCCTCGGGTTGGTCGGCCGCTCTGTTCGACGGCAAATCGCTGCGCGGTTGGACCACTCAGCACGGGCAGTGGATCTTGGTTCAAGATGACGAAGGCAGCCCTGTCGTGGCGGGAACCGATGGCGAAATCATGCGACCGTTGCTGAAGGTCGTCGGCGGCAAGGCCACTCCCATCGAGCACTACCGCGTCCTCGTGACCGTCCGGTTGCACGGGGCCTCGGCGGTCGAGATGCAGTTCAATTTGAACAAGGCCGGGAATCGACATGCGTTGCGTTTGACATTGGACCGCATCGCCGTGGGGTCTCGCCCGGAAGGGAACCTGCCCTTCAAACCGGCTGCTCCCGCGAAGCCGTTCGAGATCGGTGCCGACCGCCTGCACGAGTTGAAGCTGGAACGGCAGGCGATGGAGTGGCGGGTTTACATCGATGATCTCTTCGTGGGGGCGGTGCCCCTCGCGAAGGAACCGAGGCTGCCCGAATTCCGGCTGCTGACCGAAGGCGGTCCCGCGTGGTTCGGCGACATGGTGGTCGAAGAACTGGCACCGTAGTACACGACGCACACCCACTCGAAGCGTGCGTTTTGAAGTGGCACATTTTCGACTTTCCGCCCCAACGGGACCGCACTCACTCAGCCGAGGTCGTGGGGGCACTGGTAGTGGTTTGGGCGTAGGCTCATCCGGTGTCTCGGGGCGGTCACTGGTTTTGGCCGCCATTTCCCACAGTAATCCGTTTCATCCGACGCCCGCGTTCTGAGCGTCTTTGTTTTTAGCCCGGAGGGCGGCAGGTCGTAGCCCACGGCGTGAGCCGTGGGGAATGGCCCAGACACACCGCTCAGCCCCGGAGGGGCGACACATCCGCGCTGGCCCCAACACCCGAAAGTGCCGCCCCTTCA
>JAYTGQ010000265.1:0-2280 GCA_043733345.1 Schlesneria sp. | reverse complement strand
CGCTTCGAGGGGATTGAATCCCGCTTTGGACCGCCAGCGACCATCGGGGACATGCACGAACCGAACCGCCGTCGAACCGTCGAGATCATCGGGGCTGGAAAATGTCACGAGATCGTCGTCATAGAAATGATGATTCGAGAACGCGATGAGCGATTCGCGCCGACTGCGGTAATGCCACCGCAGCCGCTTTCTCGGCAGCCCAATCGAACACAAGACATCGAGCACACTTTCAAAATCGCCGAGGTCGTCGGCGTCATCGGAATCGTCCTCGTCGTTGACCATGCGGTCGAAGAATGTGGAGGGCGGCAACTGCTTCTGGTCTCCGGCAACCACCAGTTGGCGTCCGCGATAGACCGCACCGATGGCATCCCAAGGGAGCACCTGCGAAGCCTCGTCAAAGATGACGACATCGAATTGAAACTCGGGCGATTCCAGGTATGTGCTGACCGCGAGCGGACTCATCATCCAACACGGCTTGAGTCGGACGAGTCGATTCGGCATACGAGCGAAAAGCTGTCGCAACGGCAGGTGTCGCTGCTTCTGGTTGACTTCCGCAGGGTGGCCCGACTTGATCCGCCAGCCACGTTGGACGTGCCACGGCTTCGGAGTCTGCGGAGAAGCCGTGCCGATGGAGTGTCAACGTCCGATCACACTGCTTCTCCGCAGACTCCGAAGCCGTGGCACGCCTCAACTTCAAAAGCGACCCGAGCCGGGCCACCCAGCCCCGCCCAGGCTAAAACACAACTCAGCAGGCTCTTGTTTTATCTTCCGCGAGCGTTACGATCCGGGCACGTTGGATGATTAAATGAATGGCAGCTCGGCTGGTTCCGGGAGGCCCATCAGTGAATAAGCCGACGTGTCCGATACCCGAGGGGTGCGGACACGTCGGCTTATTTTTTTGCAATTGTTCGATCCGAAGGGTTGACCGCATTGCCGAAGGCGACCCGCCTCAAGGACGGAGACTGTTGCTCTTGTCGAGGATAAACGACGAAGCGGTTGTTGTTGGTTCTAACCTGTCGTTGGAGGCGAGATGACAATATCTGTCACCTGCATCGAGACGGCGGACGCTAAGGAAAGGTGTTTTGTTATGAAGACCAGAATAGTTGGCGGAATCGGTGTTGCGGCGTTGGCGATTACCCTCGGCATCGTCGGTGCGGCTTGGGCCGGCAGTGACGACAAAAAGAAGGACGAAACGAAAGAGCATGACACTGCAAAGGTGGTACTGGAGAAGGCCAAGATCGATCTGTTGAAGGCCATCGAGACAGCCGTGGGAAAGGTTCCCAAAGGGAAACCGATCTACGCCACGACCGCACAAGAGGACGGCAAGCTGCTGTTCGAGGTCTATCTGCTGGTCGGCGATAAGGTGACTGAGGTCGAGGTCGATGCCGTCACCGGCGACGTTGTGAAAGTCGAAGAGGGCGAAGAGGACGAAGTGGAAAACCTTGCGGACGCCAAGAAGGTGCTGGCGTCCTCGAAGATCACTTTCGCACAGGCCATCGCCACCGCCAAAGGGAAAGTGGAAGGCGGCAAGCCATTCGAGTGCGAGATGGAATTGGAGGACGGGAAGTCGATCATTGAGGTCGAGCTTCTGGCGGGCAATAAAGTCATGAAAGTCGAGATCGACGCCATTTCCGGCAAGGTGCTGGAAGTGAAAGAGGAGAAATAAGGCACACCCTCAACGGCAGCCCGGCCAGTTCCGAAGTCGGGTTGCCTTGTAGGGGAGTCTAGTCTCCGAGAAGAGAGAATTAAGCCATGCGGTTTTTCATGATTGGGATCGCCGTCCTTTCCCCACCCGACTTGGCAGAACCGAACATGCAAAAGGAGACTACCATGACACCGTTGCGATCTCTCTTGTTGATCGTCTTGCTGACGGTCTTCTGCGTTACACCACCACACGTCTATTCAGACGAGCCTCCACGACTTGCCGGGAAAGTCTACACGACATCCTGGTACGGGGGCGAAATCTGCGTGGTTGATACCGAGACATGGACCGAATCCAAGCGGATTCCGGTCGGTGTCCACGCTCACAACATCTACCTGAGTCCCGACAAGCGATTCGCTTGGGTCACGAACAATAACTCAGGAACCGTCTCCGTGATTGACACTGCCACAGACAAAGTTGTGCAGTCCGTCAAAGTGGGAAAGGGGCCACGGCACACCTTCTTCAGCCCGGATGGTTCTGAGGCATACGTCACGAACGAGTTTGATGCGACGGTTTCTGTGATTGACCCGAAGACGTACAAGGAAGTCGCGGTGCTAACCGTTGGGAAAATGCCGCAC
>JAYTGQ010000264.1:0-6495 GCA_043733345.1 Schlesneria sp. | reverse complement strand
GGTTCGCCCCGAAGAAAATTGATTGAAGACCGACGACTATCCCTTGCACGGGCAAGACTGCTTCGTTTAACCGCGTGGGCAACGCCCCGCGCGTCGAGCGACGTTGGAAGCCGTTTTGCCGCATTCGCGCGGGGCGTTGCCCACGCGGTTAAACGAAGCAGTCTTGCCCGTGCAAGGGATAGTCGTCGGTCTTCAATCAATTTTCTTCGGGGCGAACCCGCAGGCTTTCCATCCAGGCGTCGATCTCGGAGCGGCGGTAGCGGTAGTCGCCGCCCAGCTTGAACGCGGGGAGTGGGTTCTGCTTGTCCCGCACCAAGTCCCAGACTTTCGTCCGGGAGATTTGCAGGTAATCCATTAGCTCGCGGGTGGTCATCAAATCATTCGCAGCACCTCCCGTCACCGGTGTCGGTTTGACATCGGGTTCGGGCGTGGGTTCATCGGCGGGTTCCGTGCGTCGCTTCGACATGGGCTTCTCAGTGCATTCCTTGACGTGGTTGCGGGCGGTCCTGGCCACTCTTCACAGATGATCCGAATCACTTGCGATGAAGATGGCTGACAGAGGCGTGGTCTCTCCGTGGCTGTCCGAAGCCGTAGTAGGGAGGGGGCGCGTCTTACAAGAGAAGACCCCTCACCCTAGCCCTCTCCCCGCAGAGCCGGGGCGAGGGGACAGGAGGGGGACGATTACAACGGCTTGCCGCACTGGCGACAGTGACGGTCGGCTTCAGCGTTTTCGGCTCGGCAGGACGGGCAGACCAGCGCACGATGTGGAGCCGGGCTGGCCGTTCCGGACTGTGGCACACCGACCGCTGTACCTCCGGAGACGACCACGGTGGAACCGGGTTGGGGGGCCAGGTTGCGGGTGACCCCTTCGATGATCGAGCCGAACTGTTGGAACGTGGCCTGCTGTCCCTGCATCGCCTCCTTCATGGCCGCGATCACGCGGTCGGCGCTCTGTCGCTCGGTCTCGTTGAGCTTCTGATACAGCTCCTCATGCTTGGTGCCGGTGGCCTGCAAGGCCGCAGTCTGGGCCTTGGCCGTTTCCACCGTTGCCCGCTGTGTTGACTTGTGCTTGAGAGCGTCGGCAATGATCGCGGCGTTGGGAGAATGGGCGAGCAGTTCGACCGCACTCATTCCGCGCATCGCCTGGATGCGCTTCAAAGATAGCTCCGACTGTTTGTCCTCCTTCATCGTCTCCAACTCGACCTGTTGACGCTGTTCCATCAGCCGCAGCTCGTGCTGGGCTTTGGTCATGGCGAGGTTCATTTCCTGAACCTTTAGCAACCGCGTCATCTGGTCGCCACTGACATTGTTGTTGATCTCGCGCTCCAACTCGGCCTTGCGTCGTTGTAAGTCCAGTTCGGTCTGTTCACGCGACTTTCGCATCTCGATTTCGATCAGATCGACACGTTGCACGCGGTCGGATTGAGCCAAGGCGATCTCACCCTGCACGCGGTCCAACCGCTGGGTGTGCAGCGTCTCCTGCCACTCATCTTCTCGCCGATCGGTCGTGCTGGTGTGTGACAGCTCACGATCATGTTCGATCTGCCGGAGTGATTCGGTGCGGCGGGCCTGAGCCGTCGCCGATTCGCGTTCGAGTTCGGCTCGCCACTGACGCGACTCTTCGGAGTCGTTCAGCTTGGTCAGGTCGATCTCATGCTGGCGGGTGCGGAGGCGCTGCGCGAAATCGAGATCGACCCGCAGTCCCGCCAGCTCCGACTGCTGTTCGACCTCCAGCCGTCGCAGCAGTTGTGTACGCCCGGACGCACGGTCTTCGGTCTGGTCCTTCAGGGTGGCGATCAGTGTGGCGAACTCGTCCTGTCGAATCAGGCGTTCCGTGTCCCGCTGTTGCAGAAACTTGCCGAGTTCTTCCTCAGCGTGAAGTCGGTCAAACTGACCGGCCAGGGCGGCCGCTCGCACTTGTTTACGGATGCCAATCCGGCGAATGCGGGCCGCCAAGTCGCCCTCCATCCGATCTGACGCGACGTGCTGGGCGAGAACCTCCAGTTCGTCGATCTGCTCCTGCTGCTGAATCTCGGCCAACAACCGGTCGGCCGCCAGCCCGGCTGCGGCGCGATCGTGGTCCAGGTCCAGACGCTGCAACCAGAGTTGACCCGTGCGGTGACGGTGCGCGTCGTATTCGGGATGCGACACCGACAGCGTCTGCACTTGCGTGAACTTCAGCCCGTTGCGGACGAGGGCCGTGCCGAGGGCCTGACTGATGCACAGCTCCAAATCGCCCCGTGCCTGCTCCCCCGTCAAGTCCTTGATCGACATGCGGCCGACCGTTTCCCACAACGCCTGCCGCACGATCGGCTGCACAATCTCCTTGAGGTCGTCGAGAGTCAGTGTCGGACGCGAGGCCAGCAGATTCTTCTGAAAGAGCGCCACATCATCGATCTGCAAACCAAGACGCACCGCTACTTCCACATCCAGCAACTCGCTGGTCGCCAGACCACTGCACTCCAGTTCCAGCGGGACTTCGCCCTGCCGCGTCAGAATCGCGGTGATCGATTTTTTGGTCCAGAACTTCAGCTTGTCGGTCAGACCCTGAAGGGTGTACTGCCCCGGCGAGACTTCCCCCACTGACTGGCCGCGCTCCAAGATCATGGCGCGCACGCCCGGTTCGATCGTCAGCGTCTTGGAGAAGAAACCGGCGACATCCGAAATCTCGACGCGCGTGGCGAAGTCGTGTTCGCCGGCAATCCAAAGGTTGTTGTGCAGTTCGGTCATGAGTCAGCCGCCTTTCTGTGAGGGGATGCGAGTGTTGTTTGCGTGGTCAGGTTGAGAAAAGTCCGGGGAAAAACGAGAGCGGGTTATCGCACAGTCCGGCGATCACGAACCAATTGAGTGAGCTTCGAGGCCGAACGCAAACAAGCGTTGACGGCCTGTTGCCATGCCTCGGTGGAGGGCGTTTGAGCGAAGAGCTGTCCGGTTTCTTGCGACAAACGTTCGGTGGTCAAGACGGCATCCTCCAAGCTGCGCAACAGCGATTTCATCGTCTGTCTGTCAATCTTGAGTTCTGCAGTCTGCGGTTCCAACGGGGGCATCGTGTCGAGCAACTCTTCGATCATCACCAGTTGACTGTTCAAGTCGCGCACCTGTCTCAGTGCGGGCAGGTCGCGCAGGCTCGACAGAGCCTGATCGCACGCGGCACGACAGTTGCGCACGGCTCGGCGTGTGTAGTGCAACTGGCGACGATCGGTCTCCTGCCGACTCCAGACAAACCAGGTGGAAGGCCGCTTGACCATCGCCACGCCAACGGCTGCGGCGGAAGCGGTCACTGTTGCAACCGGCTCCGGAGCGTCATCCCGCAGGCGATCCGAGACGGTTTGCCAACGACGCAGATCGGGCTGTTCAATCCCCGCCCGTTCAAAAGCATCTGCCGTGAGCTGGCCCAATCTTGTGACCGCATGCGTGGCGCTGACTGCTTTCTTCAACAGGTCGTCGCGGATCGACTCCAATTGTTGGGAAGCTGGCACATCCACCGGGACGCCGACCGACTTTAGGCTCTGAACGAGTCGTTCCCAATCGGCAGCACTGCGGATTTGCGCCAAGTCATTCGCCAGTTCGTCAAGGGACGCATTTCTCGAATAGCCCTCGACGGTGCTGGCCCCGGCTGCGACAGCATCTTCGGCCGTTGGTGATGTCGCCGCCGATGACGCCAGTCGTTCACGCACGCCCCGCAATCCGGTGCAGCGCAGGCCACGATCCTTCAAGGCTTGATTGAGACGTTCACAACAACCGGTCGTGGTGGCCGGGTCACCCGCCAACAGGGCCTGTGTACCGCGCTTTCCGATCGCTGTCAGAACACCCAACAGTCCTCCAGCAACCAACGCCCCCAACCAACCGCGACTCAACTGGTGATTGTCCGACAGCAGACTCGACAGCCCGTCGGCGGGATCGAACGCAATCGCCACCTCGGCCTCCGCAGGCGTGTCCCCGGCGGCAAATTCTGCGGGCAACCAGACATCCCCGGTGGGAACGAGCCAGAGAGATTCATCAGCGCCGACATGATTCGGCAGAGCGTCGGTGTACTGTTCCACCAGCGTGTCGCCACGAAAGCGACACAACTGATAGCCCGCGGGAATTCCCTCCGACAACTCCGGTAACGTCACTTTCCTCAGAAGAGATTCCGCCATCGGCAGCGCTCCGGCGATGGCTCTCGGCCTACCACGCAACCAACTCCATGTGTTCGCCAACCACGGCAGAAACCGCTGTCCAAACGAGTGCCCCAAACCGGCTGCGGCCCCAGTCACGAATTGGGTGGTGAAATCGACATCAAAGAACATGGTTTTCTCCACGGAAGAGGGCGATCGGTATCAAGACACACATCCACAGAATGGATGTGGAAAGCGCTGGCTCACCGACATTCAAATGATTCTTGCTGAATCAGAAAGAAATATCAAACAAAAACGCGATATTTGACAAATATGAACACATTTGTGATGCTTGGCGGAAGGCAAACCGCTGGCAACATGTCGGACTCGGACAGGACCAACAAGGTCTCCATCAGTACCCATTTCACACTTCGTTTGCGAAGCCTGCGGAAGCTCTGGATGTAATAACGCCACTCCAACCTGTTTAGAATCCGCCCGGTCTGAATCTGCGCAGTCGCATCTGTCCCCGTTCATCGCTTAGTGTGCTGCTCGCGTTCACCGCTCGTGATGTCGAGTTTTGAACACTTCCCACTAGGTTGTATTCCCTCACTCTTCTGATTCAGGACGCACCAATGTCCGACTCCCACTACGAAGGTCTCAGGCAGATGCTGAGCCAGCATTTGCAATCGGAATACGGGGCAGGGATACCGCCGTCGGCAGATTACATCCGCAGCATTGCGACCGGTTTGAATGCGAGCGAGGAAATCACTGCTCAATTGGTCGCTGATTTGTGTACTCCTCAAGCCGCTGACGAAATCTCTTCAGACATCGCTCCGTTTCTGCTGATTCGGCTGGGTGAAGACCTGCGGCCGGGAGCACATCTTTCTCCCGAGTTTCATCTGCTGCATGCCAATTGGGACGGAGAGGTCTCGGTCGAGGCAACCATCCACGGTGCCCTCGATCGGCAGGGTTGGGATGATCGGCCACGGCTCACCGACGAACGGAATGGCTATTGGATTTTCCATCAGGCGCTGCCACTAACGGTAAATGGTGTGCCGTGTTCCTATGGAGAGTACCGTCTCGAATTTGAATGCCGCTTCCACAGTTCCACGGACCAATCCGATTCAACCTGGCGCGGTTGGATTCGTTTTCGAGTGGTCGATCAAGGAGCGTTGGGTCAAACCCTGGAAGTCGTCTCGGATGGTCAGGGGCTGGTCAATCTGCACGGCCTCGATCTCAAGCGGTTTAACCGTCTGAGGTTTGAATCCCGAGACAATTCGTTGATCAATCTGCAGTCGTTCCTCGCAGCAGTGGAGGAGGCGACCCCCAAACATTCGGGACAGGACAGCCAGCCGTCCATGATTCCGGTGAAGCTGCGACCGCTGTCAGACAAGATCGGCGTGAGAGCGGCTCCGCAGCCGAATCGTCAGGCGCGGTTGGACCTACCCGCAGGCAGGCGTGTGCTGCTCTTCGCCCAAGATCGTGTGATGCTGGGGCGGAATCGTCCCCACAGTGCGGTGGATGACCCAACGGACATCGCACTGCGGATGATGCCACGCTCCGAGTTTCACGATTCGCTCACGCGGAACATCTCACAACAACATGTGTCCGTGTCCGTCGTGGATGGTCGAGTCACCCTGAGCGATCCGCGTCGAGCAGACAGCCGTAATCGGTTTCCCGCGTTTGTGAACCGGGCACCGCTGGGGGATGCCAAGAGAGTTCAGCACTCTTCACGGTCCATCACCTACACGACGACCTTCGCAGAGAAACTGTCAGACACCGACCGACCGTCGCAGATCGGGTTGGAAATTCAGTCGTTCGCCGAACCCGAAATCTCACGGGGAGTCCAGTCCCTCTTGCAGTCACGGATCGGCGACTGTCGGAGTCAGCCAGTGTGGTTGCGCGAAGCGGCTGGACTGGATGCGGTCATGATTGAACGTACCGCCAACTCGGATGACCTCAATGGCCTCGAAGCGTATCTACTGGTCTTGGGAGTGGTGCTGATCGGTCATGATGAGCGGTGTCCGATCCGGCTCGATGGTCCCGGTGTGCGAGACTTGCACGCCGTCCTGTGTCACTGGGATGGTCACTTTCGTATTCTGCCCGTCGAAGATGCCGAAGTGCGCTGCGGTAGCCGCGTTCTGAAGCGAGGTGAGTGTGGCACGTTGATGTTTGGAAGTACGCTCCGTCTGGGCGAAGTCGAACTGCGGTTCGACAAGCCACTCCAATTCGGTCTCACCTGACCCTTTGTGCCTCCCCCCTCGCGTTTCAACTCATCCAACAACGGGTGGGCGGGCTGGCACGGCTTGAATGAGGATTCTGACAAACGATATTCCTCGCCGGGCAGCCGTCTGAGACGCTTCCGCAGTCGCTCGAAGTCGTCAGCCCACCGCCCGAG
>JAYTGQ010000263.1:0-2285 GCA_043733345.1 Schlesneria sp. | reverse complement strand
CAAGAAACTTCAGCACGGACGTTGATCAAGATCGAGCGTTCCACTCCACATCGTCAACTCAAAGTTTCTTGGGCCTACGGCCCCCGGCTTGAAGCAAGTCGGGCCACCCAGGCGTCAGCCCACTGTGGAAGAACCGGGGGGCTGATGCCGCCCCGCTCGGAAACCTCTCACTTTGTGCCGCGTGAGGTATATTGATCGGATCGATCAACTGTGGTTGGACTTCTTCGACACGTTTGGCGTCGTCTGGGGGAGACGCATCCAGGACCGAGTCAACTTCATTGCCGAGAAAGAATGCTGGCCAACGCGACTCGAATTGCAGGGCTTCGTTTGGACGGACACGTCTGAAGAACCGTCGTTTCAAGCACTGACCGATGAAGTGGGAGCGATCACCGATCCTGCGTGTGCCGTGACCGAAGCTCGGATCGAACACACTTTCCGCTGGCTGCTCCGCCGCTTCGTCGATCCGCCGTGGATTGACGAGCGACTCGGGAGCGCACCGACAACATCCGCTGTCGGTGCGCTCCCGGCGGATTCGTAGCGACCAACATCGAAGCCGGGGCTTAGGCGACCGGCAGGAAAGAGTTTACCCGTAGGATGGCCGCCCCCGTCCGTCCGAGCTTGCCCAGTAAAGCCGAACGGACGGGGGCGTCCATCCTACGTTGCACGTACGCGAACTCCTGTCACTCACCTTAGGACCGGCCCATCAACACGTGTCGTCTTTCGCTCCGCGAAAGAACGTCCTTTCGCGGAGCGAAAGGCGACAATTGCGACAGTGATTTCTGCGACGCCCCTCAATGACTTCGCGAAGGAATGCCACTCATGACGACCGCTCTCACGGAATACACGCACCCGTTGGCTGCTCTCGGCGATCCTCGCACGGCCGCGCTGTCGCACTTGCTCGATTTGGCGTTGCGGTTGGCGACGGAGAACGACCTCGACCGCATCCTGCAAATCGTGACCAACAGCGTTTGCGACGCGGTCGATTGCGAACGGGCCAGCCTGTTCGTGATCGACGAAGCGCGGCGCGAACTCTACACGCGCGTCGCCACCGAACTGGAGATCAACGAAATCCGGCACAGCCTCGATCAGGGGATCACCGGCTGGGTTGCACGCCATCAACAGGTCGTCCACGTCCCGCAGCCCTACTCCGATGAACGCTGGGATTCGTCCGTCGATCGCCGCACGGGGTTCGTCACTCGCAACATCCTTTGTGCGCCGGTGATCTCGAACATCGACGAGCGGCTTGTCGGCGTGTTGCAGCTCCTCAACAAGGCCGAGGCCGGGTTCGGTCCCTTCGACGAGCAATTGCTCCGGGCGTTTGCCGCTCACGCCGCGACGGCTCTCGAACGGCGGCGTCTTCAAGAGGAGGCCCGGCACGCGCACGAACTCGAACACGCGATGGAGATGGGCCGACGCATCCAACGCGGTTTTCTGCCCGACACGCTGCCGAACATCGCGGGCTATGAAGTCGCCACCTGGTGGCAACCCGCTGAGTTCGTCAGTGGCGACTATTACGATTGGCTGCCGTTGGCGGATGGTCGCGTCGGTTTCGTCATCGGTGACGTGAGCGGCCACGGACTGGGGGCGTCGCTCATCATGGCCTCACTGCGGGCGATGTTGCATGTGCTCACGAAGACGCTCGCCGATCCCGACCGCATCGTCGATCTGCTGGCCGAGTCGATCGCGCCGGACCTCAAGGAATCGCAGTTCATCTCGTTTCTGCTGGTTGCCCTCGATCCGGCTTCGCACCAAGTCCACTTCGCGAATGCAGGCCACGCCCCTGCGCTCCATCTCGACACGGCTGCGGCCACGTTTCGACGACTCGATGCGACGCGCTTGCCACTCGGATTTCCCAGGCTCTTATCTGGACAGACGCCTCCTCAGTTAGAGCTTCGATCCGGCGATCTGCTGGTTCTCGGTACCGACGGCTGTATCGAAGTCCGCGACTCAAGTGACACGATGTTCGGCAATGAGCGACTCCAGCAGTTGGTACTCGCGCATCGAAACGAGTCTGCCAACGAAATCGTCACCGCCGTTCGCGATGCCGTGCAACAGTTCCACGGACGGCCGCTGCCACCGGATGATTCGACATTGCTGATCGTCAAACGCGTGGAATGAACCGACACGTCATGTGCGTGGACACCTTCGAGTTCAAAACTGGACTCGTTGTGTCCAGTTTTGGAAGAGATTGCAAATTGATAATTGCTAATTTCTAAATGCAAATTGAAAGCGAAAGTCTCGCTGCGAGCGTCCCCTCAATTATCAATTTGCAATTACCAATTAGC
>JAYTGQ010000262.1:0-16428 GCA_043733345.1 Schlesneria sp. | reverse complement strand
GTTCCGAAGACTCCACGCACCCTACTGAAGGTCACGACTCGATTTCCCGGCCGAGTAGCACGCGATGAACTCACGAACGACAACAGCCTGCGTCAGATCGGTTCGGCCGAGTGTCACAGTTCGTTCGTTGCTGCTGTTCGCGTTTGTGCTGCCGCTCAGCGGATGCAGCTCGCACTACGACCGTATTTGGAGCGTGCGCGAAGCCTACTTTGCCGGTCATCTGGCGGATGCCGAAGCGCAGATCGAGAAGCAGCTTCAGAAGCACAAACGTGAGTCGGATGCGTTTCTGCTCGATAAGGCGATGCTCGAACTCGCGGCCGGCCGTCCGAAGAATGCCGAGCGAATCTTGCGAGGCGTGCGCGACCGTTTCGATCACCTCGAAGAGAAAGACGTGGGCGAGTTCACGGTGTCGATGCTGACTGACGACACGCGCCGCGCCTACTCGGGGGAAGACTACGAGAAAGTTCTGATTCGCGCGATGCTCTCGCTCACGAACCTGATGTCCGACGGCGGCGACGCCGGAGCGTATGCCCTGCAAGTTGTGGACAAGCAACAGCAGATCATCAACGCCGTGATCGAGAAGCAGAAAAAAGAGACTGAGCAGCCTCCCGCTGAGTTGGCATACAAACAGGTCGCTCTCGGGCCGTATATTCGCGCGATGCTGGCTGAAGAATCGCCGCTCACGCTGGAGGAAGCGGCGCGTGCCCGAGTGCAGGTCGCGAGTTGGGAACCCAGCTTCCGCGATGCTCAAGCCGACGTGCAACGTGCCAAGTTTGAGAAGCCCGTCGGACAAGGGAACGGCGTGCTGTACGTCTTCGCTCTCGTCGGCCGCGGCCCGATCAAACAAGAGAAAGAGGAGATCCCGACACAGGCCGCGCTCCTCATTGCCGATCGGATTGTGAACGCCTTTTCCAACCGCAGCATCCCGCCGACGCTGGCTCCCGTGAAGGTGCCCCAGGTCATCAACTTCCCGAGCATCGCCGAGGCCGTGGCCGTGCGAGTCAATGGCGAACTGAAGGGCCAGACCGCGACGATCGTCGATGTGGGCACGATGGCCGCGCGACAACAAGAGGCTCAGTACTCGGAAGTGATCGCCCGTGCGGTGGCTCGTCGCGTCATCAAGAAGGGAGCGATCTACGCGGTGCAGGAAGTCGCCGACATCGACAAGGGATCGCCGCTAAGTTTGCTCGCCACCGTCGCAGGAGTTGCTTGGGAGGCGACCGAAAATGCCGACACCCGCTGCTGGGGGTTGCTCCCCGACACGATCCAAGTCCTGCGGCTGGAGCTACCCGTCGGAGACCACGAGATCGCGCTCCGCCCCGCCTCGCGCGGCGGTGAATTCGCCTCGTCGGCTCGCACGAAGGTCACGATTCACGACGGTCGCAACAGCTATCTGATGGGCACGCTCCCCGCCTCCGACTTCGTCGGTACACTGCTCACCAGCGGCGGGCCGGGCGAGTAGAGGGTATTTCAAAACTGGTTTTTGCTTCAAAAAACTAGCCCGACGCGCAAGCGAGGGCTGGGCCTTCGATGACGGTGAAGCCCTCGCTTGCGCGTCGGGCTAGTTGGAAATGCCCTCTAAGGATTCGGTGCGATACAAGCTCCCGAAATGCGCGGACCCCAGCCACACTAACCCGAAGCGTGAGCGAGGATGTGGGCGGCGTCCTCGCTTACGCTTCGGGTTAGTGTCTGATTTGGCCGAGTGAGTAAATTGGCAAAGCGACATGGTGCAGAGGGCGACAGGTTGAACAACTCTCTTTCATCACCCGTCAGTGCCAGCAGCCAAATCAACGCCGAGTCTGCTCGCCCCGCGCGACGGTGGCCGCGTGTGGCCCTCGCCCTCGTGTGGCTTGTCGCGTTCACGGCCTGGTTCCACAGCTTCGGTCTGCCGAACAACCTGCCCGCCGCGAGGTGGATGATCTGGACCGGGTTGCCGTTCGACTTGCTCGATCTGCTTGACCCGCCCGCCGTCGCGAATGCGGCTCCGTGGAGTTGGCTGTTCCTCGCGCAACGCCTGCCGCCTCTGTTGATCGCGGCCGTGATCTGGGCTGGAGCGTGGGGACTGGGATCTCTGCTCCTGCGCGGACTGCGACTGCGTGCAGAGTTCGATTCGGTCGAGCGCTGCTTCTTCGCGTGTTGTCTCGGACTGTCAGCCGTGTCGCTGCTCATGCTCGGGTTGGGGCTGCTCGGTGCGATGAGTGGTTGGCTGTTGGGAGGGCTGTTGCTCGTGGCCGTTTCTGTGGAGATCACGTTCTCACCACGACAGTCCTCGCTCACAAACCCCACCGGGCTTGCCCCGGTGGCTCGCGGGTCTTTGCACTACCCCAAGCTCGACAAGGCATCGCACGGCGACTTCCCTGACAAGACATCCAGCACGGCACCAACAAGTAGTGCAGAAACCTGCGAGCCACCGGGGCAAGCCCGGTGGGGAGTGGCCGTGCTGCTGTGCGTCGTCGCGCCGTTCGTCTTCTGCATGTTGCTCGGCGCGATGTCGCCCCAGACCGACTTCGATGTGGTCGAGTACCACCTCGGTGGGCCAAAGGAGTGGTTTCAGCAGGGCCACATCGCGCGGTTGCCTCACAACGTCTACACGAGCTTTCCGTTTCTGACCGAGATGCTGCTGCTCTGTGGCATGGTGCTGCGCGGCGATTGGGAATCGGGAGCGCTCGCGGGACAAGCGGCCGTCGCGGGGTTCGTTCCGCTCGCGGCACTCGGTCTGTTCGCAACGGGTCGCCGCTGGTTTAGCTCGACGGCGGGAAGCCTCGCGGCGCTCGTGTGGCTGACGACGCCGTGGGCCTATCGCATCGCCATCGTCGCGTATGCCGAGGGCGGGTTGGCGTGTTACTTGTTCGCAGCGCTGGCCGTGGGGCTGAGAGTGGTGTGGGGCGAGGGGCAGGAGTCAGGAGACAGGAGACAGGAAGCCTCAGCAAACAATTCAGCAGGAAGAACCCCTCACCCTCACCCTCACCCGACCACCGAAGCGGCGGTGCCCAGAGCGAGGGGCGAGGGGACAAGGCACAGGCTGATCGCGCTGTGTGGTTTGTTGGCCGGTTCCGCGATGGCGTGCAAGTACACCGGAGCGGTCTCGGTCGTGGTGCCGCTAGCGGTGATGATCTCGCTGCGTGCAGTCGCCGCGAAAGAACCGATGGGCCTCCGTGTTACACCTCGCGCGGTCAATGATGAGACATCTGAGCGGGGCGGCGTAAGCCCCCTGGTTCTTGGGCGTAAGCCCTCTTTGGAAGAACCGGGGGGCTTACGCCACCCCGCTCAGAAACCTCTCACTTTGTACCGCGTGAGGTATATGCAAGCGGTTTTGGAGTTGGCTCTATTCGGCGTTGGAGCCTTGCTTGCCGTCGGGCCGTGGTTGGTGAAGAACGCCGTCGAGACGGGCAACCCCGTGTTTCCGCTCGCGTACTCGGTCTTCGGCGGTGCAGGGCGCGACGCGACGATGGACGCTCAATGGCGACAAGGTCACTCCGCGCCGCCGTATCGGAGCGTGAGTCACCGACTGTCTGATCTCATCGTCAAACTGACGGATGTCGTGGCGAACAACGACTGGCACAGCGCGCTGATGTTTGGGTTGGCTCCGATCGCGGTCCTCGCTTCGTGGCGGCGGCGCGTCTGGACCGTGTGGGCTTTTATTGGCTGGCAGTTCCTCAGTTGGTTCGTGCTGACGCATCACATCGACCGGTTCTACGTCCCGATGTTTCCGGTGGTCGCGCTGTTGGCGGGAGTCGGTGCCGCGTGGCTGTTCTCGGCACTGAACGATTCGTCGGGGGAGAACTTCGAGACGAACGGATTGATGGGCGAGACAGAAAAGAAGAGAAAGACTTCGCTTGCGCTTCAGGCTTCGATGGGAGGCGGATCGTTGAGCCGACGCACGATTTGGACGAGAGTCGCATCCGTATTCGTCGTCTGCGTGATCGGAGCGAACGTCCTTTACAACGTCGGCGTGATGATGAACCTCGGCGGTTACAACTCCGGCCGAACCGAGATGAAGGCGGCGCGTGAGACTCAGTTGTCGCGCTGGTACGGCGCACAGAAATGGATCGATGACGAACTCGCGGCAGGCCGGTTGCCACACAATTTGAAAGTCCTCTGTGTCGGTGAAGCAGCTCTGTTTCATGCCCGGTTTCCCTACGTCTACAACACCGTGTTCGATCGGTCACTGTTCGAGCAATGGTTCGCAAAACGCACCGCATCGGGCGAGTTACAGTTGCGTCCCGTCGCAGAGATTCGAGCCACGCTGCTTCAACACCGCATCACGCACGTCCTCATCAACTGGTCCGAAGTTCTGCGGTATCGCGAACCGGGAAGCTACGGCTTCACCGACTTCGTTCACCCGGATCAGATCAGTGAGCTAGTGCGACTCGGCGTGTTGCAGCCCGTTCCACTCCCCACGTCGGTCGCGCTGCAACCGCTGAAGGGATTGAGACTCCGCCAAGTGGAAGAGTGGGCACCGGCACTCCAATCCAACGTGGATGGCCAGCCCGCGCTGATCGCAATCCAGTTGTTCGAGTGAGCGTGTCCGCTGCGGCTTTGAAAAGCCGAAGTCCGGCTTAGCTTTGTTAGCCCGGATTATTCACCACGAAATACACGAAATACTCGAAAGTGAAGAAGAGACGAGTGTTCTGATCCCAAGTGACGACAATGGCACGACGCACGCTGTCGTGCGATGCACAGATCGCAACTCTCTTCAATTTCGTGTCTTTCGAGTATTTCGTGGTTCCTTATGAATCTTCTCTCAGTGAGGACTCGCCATGCAGAGAAGTTCGGCTTTCGGAAAAGCCGGACTTCGAGAAGGTTATCGGACGGACGAGGCGTCCATCCTACGATCACTCATGCGGCGACGTGGCGGAACAAGACCTCGCCCTTGCCGAGGGCCACGAGGTCACCGTGGTAAAGGTCGAACTCGGCGGCGAGCAGTGAATCCTCCACGCTGAAGCCTTTGTCGCGCAGGCTGCGCAGCATCAGTTGCACCATCTGCGGCTGGTAGGTCGAGGCGTAACGAAAAGTGGGCAGGAGTTGCGGCGGGTTGGGACCGAACAGGCCGAGCGTGCCGCGACGCATCCCGGCACCCGGTCGGATGCCGCACTCGCCGAACACGAGGACCGTCCCCGCGATCATGTTGAAACCGACCATGTCGCCCGCCGCGCCGCCGATCGCGATCAGACCGCGCCGCATCGTGCAGCCGACTTCGTTGCCCGCGTTGCCATCGACCAGAATCGTCCCCCCCGTCATCCCTTTCGCGGAGCCTCGGTACGAACTCCCCACCAGATGTCCCGCGTTCCCCTTCACATGGATGAGGCCCCGTTTCATCTCGGCCCCGACCCAGCCCTTCGCATCGCCGTAGACGTGAATCTCACCGCCGGTCATCTCGCTGCCGATGTGTCGTCCGGCGGGACCGTGGATGTGAATCTGTCCCGACGCCATTTGTGCGCCGATCCAATGCACTCCCGCGAGGTTGCCCTCGAAATTGAACCGCTTGTCGCCGGGATCGCCCTTCACGTCAAACATCTCCGCCAGCGGGATTTTGCAGTTGCCGTGAAAGATCTCGAACCGTTCGATCTCGGCCAGTGACTTGTCGCAGGCCCAGTCGGGAGTGAATCCTTCGATCTCCACCGGAACGGACGTGACACCGTGATAGGCAAGCGTGAGAGCCATGTGAGCGGGATTCCTCGAGGTGATGGACGATTAGTGCGAGCGGTGTTTGCGTCACGAGCCCCAAAGTGTGAGGTCTCTGAGCGGGGTGGCGTAAGCCCCCCGGTTCTTCGCTAACGGGCTGACGCCCAAGCTAACGGGCTGACGCCCAAGAACCGGGGGGCTTACGCCACCCCGCTCAGATGCCTCATCAACGACCGCGAGCGGTATAACCGGGCGGACGACCTCATGCAAACGGCCTCTATCTTGGAAGGAATGGCGTGATGAAAACCGGTGCGATCGTATTGTGCGGCGGCAAGTCGAGTCGCATGGGGCGCGACAAAGCAACGCTGCCGTTCGGTCCCGAGTTGATGTTGCAGCGAGTCATCCGGCTGCTGAGCGAAGTTGTTGAGACGCATCAAATCGTGGTGGTCGCCGCGCCGGGGCAGTCGCTGCCGGAGCTTCCTGCGGGCGTGATCGTCACTCACGATGACCGCGCGGAGCGTGGTCCGCTCCAAGGCTTGGCAGCCGGACTGCGGGTGATTGCCAATCGAGCCGACGCTGTTTACGTGACCAGTTGCGACGTGCCGCTGCTCGTCCCGGGGTTCGTGCGGTGCATGTTCGAGTTACTCGGCGACCACGACATCGCCGTCCCGCGCGATGGCCAGCATCATCACCCGCTCGCCGCCGTCTATCGCCCGTCTGTCCTCGCGCATGTTCAGCGACTGCTCGACGCCGACCGGCTGCGACCGCGTTTCCTGTTCGATGAAGTCCATTCGCGAGAAATCCTCACTGAAGAGCTGCGCAGCGTCGATCCGCAACTGACAACGCTGGAGAATTTGAACTCACCCGAGGACTATCTCGCCGCCCTCACGTCGGCGGGACTGGCCGCCTTTCATTTCGGCTCGTCGTCTTTGCCCTCGGCTCAATGAACGGCCCACGGTACTGAAGTAGGGTGGGACCAGCTCGCTTCGAGCGCCGGCCCACCATCGTGCCATCGCTGGAAATCGTGGTGGGCCGGCGCGGCGAAGCGCCGCTGGTCCCACCCTACGCCCTGCCCGGTTTGAAAAACGCATCGGCCCTGATGAACAGCCGCGCCGCTGTGGACTTGTCAAAACGTCGCAGTTAGCTTCTCCCGCCCGGCTCACGAAGACTCGAAGCTGAGTCCCGATTCATCGCGAACCGCCACGCCGCCAGAACGATTTGCCACAGGACCACTGCTCATGCCCGTGAACTCTGAGATCGTCGAACAACTTCGCTGGAAGAAACTCCCGGTGCTGAACGACGGGTTTGTCTGCCTCGTCGATGTGATGGGCGATGACTCCTCCGTCGTGCAAGCGGCCCGCGTCAGTTATGGCGAAGGGACGAAGAAGGTCTCGGACGATCGGACTCTCATTCGTTATCTCTTGCGGCACCGACACACCACGCCGTTTGAGATGGCCGAAATCAAGATTCTGGTCCGCGTGCCGATGGACTGTTGGCGACAGTGGATTCGTCACCGCATGGCCAGCGTGAACGAGTACAGCACGCGGTACTCGGTGGCGATCGACTCGGCACAATCGACTCCCGCCGACGCTTGGCGGTCGCAAGCCGAGCAGAATCGTCAGGGAAGCGGTCAATCGCTGGCAACCGAGATCGGTGCGACACTCTCTGAAGACGAGCGGCACCTGCACGAAGAGGCTCGCCGGATCTACGATGCGCGTCTGGCAGCGGGCGTCGCGCGCGAACAGGCGCGCAAGGACTTGCCGCTCGCCACGTACACTGAAGCGTACTGGAAGATCGACCTCCACAACCTGCTGCACTTCCTCGCGCTGCGGATGGACGCCCATGCTCAGGAAGAGATTCGGCTCTACGCGACGACCATCGGTCAGGAGATCGTCCGCCCGCTGTTCCCCATCGTGTGGGAAGCGTTCGAGGACTATCGCCTCGGTGGCGGAACGCTGAGTCGTTTGGAGCAGGGCGTGATTCGTCGCCTGGCCTTACGCGGTGCTGAGCTGGGCCAAGCTCCGCCGTACTCGAACGACGATTTCATGGCCGTCCAGGACGTGACTTGGCGCGAACTGAACCGTTGCCGCGAACGAGACGAATGCCGCGCGAAGCTGGCGGATTTGGGACTGCTGCAGTCCGAGTGACGCTGCGGCTTCCTCGTTTAACCGCAAGCCAAAGGCGAGCGCGGCGGGACGCGCGGAATCGAGGTTGTGCGTCATGCCTCCGCGCTCGCCTTTGGCTTGCGGTTAAACGAGATGCGCCCCGCCATGCGTTGACGGTGCGCAATGTAGGCTGGCACTGCCATCGAATCACCCTGCTGGACGACCGTTGGCGGCTGAACTACGCTGGCCTTCCACTTGCGGCGTATTGATGGCAATACCGTCGCGGACTGTCTAACACCCGATCATTTTCCTGAGGCATCACTCATGGCCGACTCCCGCATTTTTACTCCGTCGCAAGCTTCGGTCTCGACCACAAGCGGCACGGATGGTTCAGCGTCTGCACCCGTTCAAACCATCGTCCTGCAATCGGCTCCTGGTTTCTGGCGGAGTTGGATCGTGCGGGGGTTGCTGGCTGCGTTGGGTTTCTCGGTGATGTGCAACTTCGGGTTGTATAGCGCGTACCGCGAATACTTCGCCAGTGCCGAGCCTCCGTATGAACGCTTCCATGCCGGAGACGAGACCGCTGCTGACAAGATCGCGCTGTTGAAGGTCGATGGCACCATCATGCCTCCGTTCACCGAGCGGTTGCTCAAGCAGATCGAACGGGCCAGCAAGGACGACAACGTGAAGGGAGTGCTGCTTGTCGTGGATAGCCCCGGCGGTTTTGTCGCGGACAGCCACGAAATCTATCACCGCTTGAAACAACTCACGGCGAAGAAGCCGATGTTCGTGCAGATGAAGCGGATGGCTGCGTCGGGCGGCTACTACATCGCGATGGGAGCGGGGCCGCAGGGCCGCATCTTCGCCGAGCCGACGACGTGGACCGGTTCGATCGGCGTCATCATTCCGCGTTACGACTTCAGCAAGTTGGCCGAGAAGTACGGCGTCGGCTCCGACCCGCTGAAGACGGGCGAGTTTAAAGACGCTCTCAATCCCCTCCGTCCGATGACCGACAACGAACGGAAGCTGTGGGAGAACATCCTCGACCAGTCGTTCCAGAAGTTCATCGGTGTCATCGACGAGAATCGCGACGGGCTGGACGCCGCCGGTGTGAAGGCGCTCGCCACCGGACAGATCTATACGGCCGACGACGCCCTTGGAAACAAGCTGATCGACGAGATCGGTTACGAAGACGACGCCCTCAAAGCGCTGAAGGCCAAACTGCAACTGAGCGAAGCCCGCGTCATCACGTACACCGTACCGATCACGCTGGCCGAGCAGCTTCTCGGCAGCGCGGTCAAAGTCCAGCAGCCCGTCGATCCGATCAAAGCCTTACTCGACGCGAGCGTCCCTCGCGCGCTCTATATGTGTTCGTGGTGGCCACCGCTGTCGCAGTGAATGAAATAGACCTCACGCGGCACAACGTGCGATGTTTCCGAGCGGGGCGGCGTAAGCCCCCCGGTTCTTCCGAAGCGGGCTTACGCCCAAGAACGGGGGGGCTTACGCCGCCCCGCTCAGATGCCTCATCACTGACCGCGCGAGGTATAGCCCTATTTCCCACGCCGTTCGGATCGAACTTTTGGAAACATTGCCATGACCGCCTCTTCTCGTCGTGAGTTTCTCGAAGCGTCGCTCGCTGCCGGTGCCTTGAGCGTGATTGGCTCGACGGGCGCGTCAGACGACAAGCCCGTTGCCGTGCCGCACCCCAAAGGGAAGGCCGAGCATTGCGTCTTCATCTGGCTCGGTGGAGGGGCGGCTCAGATGGACACCTGGGATCCGAAGGCCAAGGGCGATCCCAAAGCGAAGAAGGCGGGTTCGTACTACAACGCGATCGACACCGCCGTTCCCGGCACACAGGTCTGCGAGCATCTTCCCGAGTGCGCGAAGATTCTCGATCGGTTCAATCTCGTTCGCACCGTCAACCACGATGTCATCGACGAGCACGCTTCGGCCGTGAACCGGATGCACACGGGGCGAGTCGTCAGTGAGACCGTCACGTACCCGTCGCTCGGATCGGTCATCGCGAAGGAACGCGGCCCGGCAGGCGACGGCGTGCCGAGTTACATCCTGATCGGCTACCCCAGCCCAACGCGCGGCCCCGGTTTTCTCGGTGCGCAACACGGCTACGTCTATCTCACCGATACGTCGTCCGGTCCGAGCAGCCTGCAACGTCCGAGAGACATCACCGCCGATCGCCAGTCGCGCCGCGAGGCGTTACTCGCCAAGACTCGAACCGCATTTCGAGACCGCTCTGAGGGAAACACGCTCGTCGAAAACTACGACCGCACGATCGTGGAGGCCGCGAAACTCGCCGGGCCGCAGTTCATGGACCTCTTCCGACTCGATCAAGAACCGGCCGACTTGCGGAACCGTTACGGCGGCGAGTTCGGCCAGCGCTGTCTGCTGACGCGGCGGCTGTTGCAGGGAGGCTGCCGTTTCGTCGAGGTCGCTCACAACCTGAACTTCCTGAACGGCACCGGCTGGGACGTTCACAACGACGGGATCGAGAACCAACACAAGCTGATCCAAGAACTCGACGCCGCCCTCTCGACGCTGGTCCTCGATCTCGAACGCTGCAAGCTGCTCGACAAGACGTTGATCGTCGTTGGGACCGAGTTCGGCCGACCGGCTTCATTCGACGGTGGTGGCGGACGCGGACATCACGGCAAATGCTTCAGCGTCGCGCTGGCGGGCGGCGGTCTGAAGAACGGCCTCACGATCGGTGAGACCGACGAACTCGCCATGAAAATCGTCTCACGCCCGGTGTCGGTCCCCGATCTCCACGCGACGATCTACGCCACACTCGGCATCGACACCAAGAAACACCTCTACGCCGGAGACCGCCCCGTTCCCATCACCGACGGCGGCGAACCGATCAGAGAACTGTTCGCGTAGTTCAAAGGCTCCGTCAGAGCAGGAGGAATCAGGATCATTCTGGTTGTGGGGGCAACGACAGAAGGGGTGGCGAATCCTGTATTCCGCCACCTTCTCATTCCAACTCGTGCCGCTCGGCCTCATGGTGCTGATTGCTCTGATCGCCCCCTTGATTCAATGGCTCAAGATGCCCTGAGTAATTGCCATCATCACTGCTGCACGGGAGTAGTGTGTGCAACAACCCGGTTACTCGAACGCCGCTACGGCTTCATCACAGCCGCATGTTTTGGTTCCATGCGGAGCGAATGGCGTTGAGATCTCTTGGCGTCAACTGCCTCAGCCGTCGCTGAAGTAGCGACCGCTCCATGGTGACGACACGATCAATTCTGGCAACGGAAGTTTTTGCCAATCCCGCGTGCGACCAATCGAGCAACGGAACATCACAGGCATTGGACCTTGCTGCTGATGTGATGCGGCACACCAGAACATCCTGCTGCAAGTCAAACAACACCAAGACTGGCCGAGTTTTACTGATGGCTCCCGAAGTAAACGGGAAGCTGCAAAGGAACACGTCACCCGGCATCTCAATCGTCTCCGTCGAAGACTTGAAACTACGATGAACCGCCCCAAGTCATCCACTCGTGGTCGGAGGCCAGTTGTCGTAGACCGAATCCGCAGGATCATCGTCCCGCATGAATTGCTCGTAACTCAACAGTCGCCAGTCCATGTCCTCGGCCTCGTCTTCGGGAACGACGATGATTCGCGCACGGCCCACCTTGGGAAGCTGTACGGCAATGTCGATCGGAATGTTCAGCACCGGTTCAGAGGAGAGATCGGTCATGAATTCAAGGGCTGGCATGATGGTCCTGACCTTTCTGGATGAGTGAACTTCTGCCGAGTGAGTTGGTCACTGGCTCAACCCAGCAAGCCACTCAATGCGCCCGTGCTGTCGCCGAGGAAGGGCACCTTCACATCCATGCGTTCCAGCATCGACAGCCATAGGTTGCTGATCGGCGTTTCCTTGGGGAAGCGGAGGTGGCGGCCGGATTGGATCGTGCCGCCGCCTTTGCCCGCGAGCAGCACCGGTAGGTCATCGTGGTTGTGAGCGTTGCCATCCGAGTTCGCGCTGCCATAGGCGATCAGGCAGTTGTCGAGCAGCGTGCCGTCTCCTTCGGGGATCGCCTTCAGCTTCTGGAGCAGGTACGCGAGTTGAGTGACATGGAACTTGTTGATCTCGCGAATCTTGGCCTTCTTCTTTTCGTCGTTGCCGTGATGCGAGAGTTCGTGATGCCCCTCGGGGACACCGATGAACGGATAGGCTTTGTTGCTTCCCTCGTTCGTCAGCACGAACGAGCAGACGCGGGTCATGTCGGTCTGGAAGGCCAGCACCATCAGGTCGCACATCAGGCGGACATGCTCTTGGAAATCGCCAGGGATTCCTGCCGGGACCGCGAACTCGGGCGTCTTCACTTCGGGAAGCGAGGCGGCGCGCGCGATGCGCAGCTCGATGTCGCGGATCGAACTGAAGTACTCATCGAGCTTCCGCTGATCGCTTTTTCCAAGCTTGCCAGTCAGGTCGCGCGTGTCTTCGCGCACGAAGTCGAGAACACTTTGGCGGAGCTTGTCGCGCTTCGCCCGATCCGCACCGGCACCCGATCCGAACAGTCGCTCGAAGACCAGCTTGGGGTTCACTTCTTTTGGAAGAGGCTGCGTCGCCGAACGCCACGCCATCGACGAAGAGTAGACGCACGAATAGCCCGAGTCGCAGTTGCCCGCCATCGCGCCCGCTTCCGTCCCAATCTCGAGCGACGCCAGCCGCGTCTGGTCGCCGATGCGCGACGCGGCCACTTGATCCACCGAGATCCCGTTGCGAATGTCGGTCCCGTCGGTCTTCACCGGATGAGCACCCGTGAGGAACGAGGCCAACGCGCGGGCATGATCGCCGCCGCCGTCACCATGCGGCCGGGCACCATCCGCGGTGAGACCGGTCAGGACGAGTACGTCCTCCTTCACGGCAGCCAACGGTTCCATGATCGGCATCAATTCAAAGCCGGTCCCCTCCGTCGTCGGAGTCCAGTCGGCCATGTTGATGCCATTCGGCACGTACAGAAAAGCCATCCGGTTGGGAGCCGTCTTCATCGGCGACGCATCGGCCGCCCACGAAGCCAGCGGCCCCATCGCCTCCAGCCAAGGCAGAGCGATCGCGGTACTCAGGCCCTTCAATACAGTTCGGCGTGAAACGGGATGTCTCGTCATTTTGGCTTCCTGTTCTCGACTCAAGCGGCCTTGTGCGCAGCGCGGTAGACATTCGTGACTTGCTCCGCTCAGACAGCGGCCTTTTCTCAAGACTCACGATCACCGGCTGTTCCCACTCCTCCTACCATTTTTTCAATCGCACACGTTGAAAAAATAGGACGGGCACGAGGCCCGTCCTACAGTGTTATTCAAGAGATCGACAACCAAAATCATCAGCCAGCAACAGCAAGCGACTCTTCGGATTCGGCGTCGGCTGTGACCGCAGTTTTCTCATCGGCACTATTGGGATACATCGCATCGACGAAGCCCTTCAGGTGATCGGCGCGAGTGGAATGTTGGAGCTTACGCAGCGCCTTGGATTCGATCTGACGGATACGCTCGCGCGTCACTTTGAAGATACGTCCCGTCTCTTCCAGCGTGTAGCTGTAGCCGTCACCGAGGCCGTATCGCAGACGGATAATTTCACGCTCGCGGTAGGTCAGGCTGCGAAGGACAACTTCGATCTTGTCGCGGAGCATTTCTTTCATGGCCGAGTCCGCAGGACTGGCTTCGTTGTCATCTTCGAGGAAGTCACCGAAGCTGCTGTCTTCACTTTCACCGACCGGCGTGTCGAGACTAATCGGATGCTTCCAAGTCTTCATGATCCGCTCGGTCTCTTCGACCGGCATCCCGACCGCTTCGGCCAACTCTTCCATGCTGGGGTCGCGTCCGGTGACTTGGCGAATGGCCTCGCTCTTGGCCTTCAACATCGAGATGCACTGGAACATGTGAACCGGGATGCGAATCGTGCGAGCATGATCGGCCACAGCGCGGGTAATGGCTTGTCGAATCCACCATGTGGCGTAGGTCGAAAACTTGTAGCCGCGACGATATTCGTACTTTTCGACGCCGCGCATCAGGCCCGCGTTTCCTTCCTGAATCAGGTCGAGGAAGCTGAGGCCACGGTTGCGGTACTTCTTCGCGATCGAAACGACCAGCCGCAGGTTTCCGCCGGAAAGTTGCTGCTTGCCGCGCGTCCAAGCGTCGTACTTGGCCATCACGCGCTTCATGCGGTCGCAGTAATCTTCGGGCGATTCAAGCGTCATTTCGACGATGTCGTTCAGCTCGCGACGCAGGATGTCGGCTTCATTGGTCGCGGCCACCGAGCGTCGTTCAGCCAGCTTTGAAATTTGGGACTGGAGTTCGCGGATGCGATTGGCGATCTGTTCCATCCGTCGCAGCACTGGCTGCAACCGCTGAGTTCTGACGCTCAACTCTTCGACTAGCCAGCACAGTTTGCGGCGACGGCGAGCCATCCGCTGTTTGATCTCGATCTTTTGAGCCGCGTCCTTCGTGACCTTGAGCGTTTCCCAGTCTTGACGGCTTTCGGCCATCAACCGCTCGATGGTCGGCATGTTGACGGGAATGCGTCCCTGAATCTGCTCCTTTCGGAGGTTTTCCGTCTCGCTGGTGCGCAGGGTTCGCTCGAAAGGCAACTCGCCACGACAGACCTTCTGAATGATCTCGACCGCTTGGCCGATGGCGAAGTCCGACTCCATCATCTTCCGACGGAACCACTTTCGAGTCATCTCGATTTGCTTGGCGAGGAATATCTCTCGCTCGCGCGACAGCAGGGGAATGTGGCCCATCTGGCTGAGGTACATGCGGATCGGATCGCGAGAAGACGACTGAGGCTCCGGCTCCAGCATTGATGCCGGAACCGATTCGTTGGCCGCCTTCTCTTCGGGACTTGGCTCATCCACGATGTCCATCCCGGCGTCGTCGAGGATGGCGATCAGTTCATGAACCATCTCGGGTTCACCACCCTCATCGGGCAGATACTTGTTGAGCAATTGAAAGGTCGCGTAGCCCTTGGCACGCGAGGCAGCCAACAATGTGGCCAGTTCCGGATTAAAGCGATGCATTTGGGTCAATTCCTTCTGTAAGACAGCCACTTCCTTGTGCGAGTGGCCCCTGCGGGGAGGCCCCTCGATTTTGCACAAACATTCCGGCATTGCTGCCGGTCAAACGATAGTCATGTCCCCGAGGAACAAGAGCGCCTTCTTAAAGTATCACGTCCCGCTGCCAGTCCTGCTCACACATGGTGAAGCTGGCGTGCCGATCGGTGTGAAAGCCCAACTCGCAGGGAGCAGTCCCGACCGAACGCGCGATGGCTCGCACGGGAGATCGAACGGACAGACGGTGGACCAATTCCAACGAGGGAAGAGCGTGACTCGCATTGACAGCATCCTTTCTTTCTTTGCGATCTGCTCGAACGGCGGATGTTCGGCGAGGCGGAGATGCTAACAATTGGCCGCGCTCAGCGTTCAAAAAAGTTTTCTTCGCGGGAAAAATTTCACAAAAAAGTCGGAACGGGGGCCGTAGGCTTTGCCCGTCATGATCCACCCAATCCTTTTGACCCTACGGACTGGCCTGGCCGGATGCGAAAAGCTGCGATGAGGCCCACTGAGACTCGTGCTTTCACCGCGCGGGCCGCTTCGTTGAAGTCGTGGCGCGACGGGATATACTCCCGCACCGATATCGAATGCGGCTGATTCGCCGCGAAAAAAAAGCTTCGTGACGACGAGCTTGTCGCCCAAGGTAAGCGTTTTCCAGAATGTTGGTCCCGCCCCGCTGCACTCTGCATTCGCCTGAATCTAAGTCCGTTTGATCTGAGAGAAAACTTCATGACCGCCGAAGCCGTTTTGGACAAAGATCACACGGCCGACAAAACGGCCGCGAAAGGACTCAAAGGAGTCGTCGCAGCCGACACCACCATCTGCGATGTCGATGGCGACCTCGGGAAGCTGATCTATCGCGGCTACAACATTCACGAATTGGCCAAGCTCTCCACGTTTGAAGAGACCTCGTACCTGCTGTTCAAGGGCGAGTTGCCAAACGCCTCTCAATTGGCCGACTTCAACAAACTGCTGGTCCATCACCGAGAAATCGAGCAGCCGGTACTCGACTTCTTGAGATCGCTGCCACGGAACACGCCGCCCATGACGGCCCTTCGGTCGGCGGTCTCGATGTCGGCCGCACACGATCCGCTCGCCGAAAATGAATCGCCCGCCGCCAACTTTGAAACGTCGATCCGCCTCACCGCTGAGATGACAACGATTGTCGCCGCGATTCGTCGGTTGGGTGCGGGATTGGAGCCGGTCGCGCCGAGGCCAGATCTCAGCCACGCGGGCAACTTCATGTACATGCTCAACGGTAAGGCTCCTTCGTCCGATGCTGAAAAGGCAATGGACCTGATCCTGATCCTACATGCTGAGCATGGCCTGAACGCGAGTACGTTCGCAGCGCGAGTCATCGCCGCCACGCTATCCGACATGTATTCTTCGGTGACGGGAGCGATCGGTGCCTTGAAGGGACCGCTGCATGGCGGTGCCAACACCGAAGTCCTCAAGACGCTGATGGAAATCGGCAGCATTGAAAACGTGGTGCCATGGGTCGAAGCGGTTCGCGCCAAGAAAGGCAAGTTCATGGGCTTCGGCCACGCGGTCTACAAGGTCGAAGACCCGCGAGCCATTCATCTGAAAGAGTTGTCTCGCCGACTGGGGGTCGAGACGGGCGACCCCAAGTG
>JAYTGQ010000261.1:0-2288 GCA_043733345.1 Schlesneria sp. | reverse complement strand
CTTTTCCAACTTAGAAACCGGCGGCTAGCGCCGTGCCGCTCAGGATATTTTCCCAAAGTGAGTGCCATTGGGCTTACGCCACCCCGCTCAGATGTCTCATCACCGACCGCGCGAGGTATCGATTGAGATCGCATCATCCGGTTGCACGCCCTCATTCCAAGTACGTCCCGCGCATGGCTCCCGCTTCGTATTCGGTGGCGAGTTGTTCGGCGAGTTGTTTGGTGAGCAGGCCCAGTTCCACGCGGGCGGTCAGTTGCTTGCGATAGGACTCGGCGAGCTGCGTCTTGTCGTAGCGGGCGAACTGCATCATGTCGTTGATGCGGCTGCCGGGGATGAGTTTGGTGACGTGGAAGCGGCCGTCGGTGTCGATCACGACTTGAGCCTCATTCGGATGGCCGAACAGGTTGTGGTGGCTGCCCATCACTTCTTGATACGCCCCCGTCAGGAAGAGGCCGAGGTAGTAGTCTTCGCCGTCCTTCCAATCGTGCAGTTCGAGCGTCTCCTTCACGTCCTTGAGGTCCACGAACTTGTCGATCTTGCCGTCGCTGTCGCACGTCACGTCAACCAGCGTCGCGAAGTCGGTCGGCACCTCGTTCAAGCGGTGGATCGGGCAGATCGGGAAGAGCTGCTTGATCGCCCAACTGTCGGGAGCCGAGCGGAAGAGTGAGAAGTTGCAGAGATACTTCTGCGCCAGAATCTTCTTGAGCGTCTCGAACTCATCGTCGGGGAAGCTGTCGGCTTCGGACTCCTTTAACGCGCGAGCACAGGCTTCCCAGAAGAGGACTTCGCCCTTCGCGCGGTCTTCCAAACTGATGAGGCCCAGGTTGAACTGCGTGTGGAGTTCGTCCTTGTGTTCGAGCGCGTCGTGGTAGTACTCGGCGTAGTTCTTGCCGTTGATGCCGTCGCACAGATCCTTCAGTTCGGTGATGACCTGCGGGTCGTCGGCGTCGATCGTGACTTCGGGTTCGTCGTCGGCGAACGTTTCGATCTCATCGCGGATCGAGGTGATGAAGACCGTGTGATAGGCCGTCATGAATCGACCGCTCTCGGTGACGAGGTGCGGGTGCGGGACGTTCTCTTCGTCGCAGACGTGCTTGATGACGTAGACGACATCGTTGGCGAACTCTTGGACGGTGTAGTTGACGCTCGACTCGAACCGCGTTTGCGAGCCGTCGTAATCGACGCCGAGACCGCCGCCGATATCGAGGAACTCAATCCCGCAGCCGATCTGCCGCAGCTTGGCATAGACGCGAGCCGCCTCTTTCATCGCGTTCTTCACGCGCTTGATATCCGTGATTTGCGAGCCGATATGAAAGTGGAGCAGTTTTAACTGGCCATCAAGTTTCTCTTCCTTGAGCAACCGCACGCATTGCAGCAGCTCGGACGTGGTCAGCCCGAATTTAGCGGCCTCGCCACCGGAGGACGCCCATTTGCCGGAGCCGCGCGAATAGAGCTTGGCTCGCAGCCCGATCCACGGCGCGACGCCCGTCTCCTTCGCCAGCTTCACGACCATTTTCAGTTCGTTCAGCTTCTCGACGATGATCGTCACGCGCTTCCCCGCTTGAACTCCCAGTAGCGCCGTCTTGATGAACGCCTCGTCCTTGAAGCCGTTGCAGAGCATCAATGTCTCGGGAGCTTGGTCCTGCGCGATGGCCGCATACAGCTCCGCCTTCGATCCGCATTCGAGACCCACGCGACATCGGGCACCGTCGCGCAGGAACTCTTCGACCACCTCGCGTCGCGGATTGACCTTCATCGGATAGACCGGGTAGTGCTGCCCCTTGAAGCCATACTGCGCGATGGCCCCTTGGTACGCGGCCGACAACGCTCGCAATTGACCGGTCAACAACTGAGGGAACCGAATGAGTAGCGGCAGTTGCAGCTTCTTGTCCGCGAGCAGGTGATCGACCAACTCCTTCAGATCGACATGGCGAGGATCGCCTCGTCCCGGCCGGACGACGATGTGCCCCTTGGTATTGATGTCAAAATACCCGGCCGACCAGTTCTCGACCCCGTAAACCTGCTGAATGCGCTGTAACGTTTCGTCGTTCATGTGTTCGTTCATTCCGAATCGGGAAATGGAATTTGGGCGATGTCTCTCGCTCCGTGAAGGACTCTCAAAATGCGAATCGCCTCTGGATTGGGGCATTGGTCTCTACACAACTCCAGACGCATCGCCACTCCAACCGTGTTTGTTGTGTCCCTCTTCATCCGTGCCCCGGCTTTGCCATCCGTGCTAGTTCGAGTTTTTCAAGACCAGGTCTTTAGCACGGATGGCAAAGCCGGGG
>JAYTGQ010000260.1:0-16479 GCA_043733345.1 Schlesneria sp. | reverse complement strand
AGCAGCCCGTTGAAAAACGTAGGATGGACGCCCTCGTCCGTCCGTTTTCAACTCGAAATCACTCGGACGAGGGCGTCCAAGTTACGTTCTTCAACAGGCTGTTAGTCCTAAAACAAGCAAACCCCACCGGGCTTGCCCCGGTGGATTTAGGGTTTTGCACTACTTTTTGTTCTCGACCGAATCGAGTGCGGGCAGGGCAGGTGTCGAAGAGGCGTCGCCTCGCAGCGACTCCTCTACTCCGGCGAGTGTCCGCTTGATCCATCGCAGATTGTCGAGCAGCGCAAACTTCAATCGCGGTCGCCGCCAGGTGACCCACGCCAGTTCGGCCTCGTGCGTGGAGAGGTGTCGCTTGTAGTCGGATGTCCCGGCCATAAAGTCGAACTGATCGAGGCCGCGACGCTGGCATTCGGCTAGGCACAAATAATCGACGACCAGTCCGGGACTCAGGTTTCCTGGCTGCGGAGACCAACCGCTCTGGTACAGCAGCGCTCGGTTGTCATCAATGAAGACTTGCGCGCATCCGAGGATTCCGGCGGGAGATGTCACGCGATACATCCCCATCGCGCCGAGGGGGACGAGACGATGGACGAGATCAAAGTGGAACTCACGAAAGCGGCGGCTGGCATAGGAACCCGGCTCACCCAAAGCGTTCCAGCGTGCCTGATGTCGCTCGATCATCCGGTGCAACATTTCCTCGGCCCGCTCGGCAGTAGCGGCCCATTCGCCGGTGGGCTGACCCAACTTGCGCAGCGATCGGCGGAGGTTGGCTCGCGTCTGTGATCCCAAGAGTTCAATTGGCTCGACGTTGGCCTCGCGCGCCGCCCGCAGATCGAAATACGGCGAAGGCTTTCGCTTGACGACCGCCTTCGGGTTGTCCGCGAGCAACGGCGCGATGTCCTCCGACGCGAAACCATCGAAGTACGCCTGGTCGCAGTCGGACTGGGAGTCGATCCAAGCCACGAGTTGCCGTGCGAAGTCGGTGCGGTCCTCATCACGGACCAGCAGCGAGTTGTATTCGATGCAGACCGAGTCGGCGTCGGGTTCGCCCGCGGTGCCGAGGTGCCATGTCCGCAACGGCATCGGTCCATCAAATTGGCTCACGCCGCTCGTCAACAGGGCAACGCCGCAACAGACATCACCGCGCCGGGCAATCGCAAACCGATGCGGCACGAGCGACCCGTAATGCTTCAGCCACGTCTCAGTCCAGACGGACGAACACATCAATCGCTGGCTCGACAGGCAAACTTCGGTTTCACGCCATAGTTTCAGCACGTCGAGACGGTTCAGTGGACCGAGCACCTCTAATCGCAACGGCCGCTCGTGACACGGCGCGGCTGCGTTCGAGTTCGGCTTGAACAGCGTCAATGTGGTGTTCGTCATGGTTTGCGACTTTGAGGAGACATTCGGTCCGTCGTGCTTCAGCGGGACATGATCGCCGTGAAGAGGTACAGCCCGCTGAAGGCCATGCCGCTGGCAATGCCCAGTCGTACGGCGTGGCCCTTATTCATAATCACGAGCGGCTGGCCCGACTCGGTGTGAATCCAAACGAGGTTCAAATACGCGGCCATCGTTCCCAGCATCAGATACGTCGGCACGACATAGCACCGCGACAAGGACATGATCGACGTGACCCATCCCGCCAGCAGCGCACACATGAACGGTCGCAGGCGGACCAGCTCCGGATTCTCGACCAGCTCTGACAACCGCCCCATGCGGTAGAGCTGCATTCCCGCGAAGAAGAAGCAACCGAAGAACAGCGTGCCGCCGAACAAACCCAACTCGACATAGGCGTGAATGAACGAGTTGTGAGCCACCAATCCGGCGATGTCGGGGTACGAACCCTGGCCCGTGCCGAACAACAACGCCGGGGATTTCAGCTCTTGAAAGCCGTCACGCCACAGTTGAATTCGTTCATGACCGGTTCCGCCTTCTTCCATTCCGTTATCGCCGCGCCCGCCGGCCGCAAATGGAACGGCACACGCCGCCATGACCGCCGCGACGATTGCGACCTTACCTCCAAATCGAACGGCCACGAGCGTCAGCCCGGCCAGTCCACAGGCCAGCAATCCGCCGCGCGAGCCGGTCGCCAGTAAACCCACCAGCAGCACGGCCATCGGGATCAACCAGCCAAATCGCAGCCAACTCGACTTGGAGTCGGTCAAAAAGAACGCACACAACACGCCGGTGGCACAAATCACTTTGGACATGTCGTTCGGGTCCATGAAGATTCCCGTCCCGCGCATCCGGCGGACGATCGTCACGACTTCTTCGTCTTCATCGAAGCCATCGTTGTCGTCCAGATGTTCGATGAACTCGAAGTCGTAGACCTCATAGAAGTCGAGTACGCAGAGCGTCACCATCGTCGAAGCACAGATCGCCACGGTTAGCAAAAATGCCTTCAGCCGCGCGGGCGTATTGACCACCGTCACCAGCAGCCCGAAGTAGATCAGCGTCTTCAGGAACAGTGTTCCCGAGTCGATGACGCCGCCCATGTAGATGTATTGAAAGTGCGAGATCCCGATGGCGACGAAGACTCCCAGCACGCACAGCGAGATCGGTTGGCGAGCCAGCATGAACTGCTTGAAGTGGGCGAGAAACGATTGAAACGTCAGCGCGAATGTGCCGAGGATCAATGCCTCATAGATCGGTGCGCCTTCGAGCCAAACGAACAGTTCGGACGGACGCAGAAAGAGCGTCGCCGTCGTCAGCAGGAACAGCGCGAACGCCAGTTTGGCGAGCGACTTGTCGTGCATGATCGCTATCCGTTCCAGTGCGCTCGGTGCGCACGACCGTTCCCCTCGCGCGGACCCTCTGCCAGCGCTGTCATTCGGAAACATAGGTCACGCGCCGACGTTTCGCGGATGCAACCTGTTCGGAAGCGGGGCGAGACTGGGCCTGCGGAACACGTCGTAGCGAAAGTGCCGGTTATGAGGAGCGATGGCTCACGGCGACCACGGCTCACCGGCGAGAGGGCATTTCAAATGCCTGTTTGTGCCTCGAAAAAGTAGCCCGACGCGCAAGCGAGGGCTTCACCTTGATCGAATGTTCAGCCCTCGCTTGCGCGTCGGGCTAGTTTTGAAATGTACTCCAGGGATCAACGGCCTCACCCGTCCCGCATCACTCGGCGGACAGACCTTCAAACAACCCGCTTCCAACCCGGATGAGCGTCGCCCCTTCTTCGATCCCCACTTCAAAGTCGCCACTCATTCCCATCGAGAGCTGCGGCAGCGCGATCCGCCCGTGCGACATTTCCACCAGTCGATCACGCAACTCACGCAGTCCTCGAAACGCGGGCCGCGCGTCCTCGGCGGTGTTGCCCAGTGGGGCCATCGTCATCAGTCCGTCAATCTCCACGCCGGTCTGCTCGACAATCGCAGGCCAAGCCGCAACGAGATCACTCACGGCGAACCCGTCTTTGCTGGTCTCACCGGTCACATTCACTTCGAGCAGGAGGCGCGGACGACAACCGCGCTGCTGAGCCGACTTGGCGATTTGCTCAATCAATCGGATCGAATCCACGGAGTGAATCCGCTCAACAACCGGAAGCAGGCTGTCGGCTTTGTTCCGTTGGAGATGCCCGATCTGGTGCCATCGCACGTGCGACGGTAATTCTGCCGCCCGCCCGATCAGTTGCTGCGGACGACTCTCACCAAAATCGGTCATACCCAGATCGATCAGCCCACGCACCCATTCCAGCGGCGCGTATTTCGTGACGGCAATCAACGTCACGTCATCGACTGGTCTTCCCGCCCTCAGGCAAGCCGCCGCAATGCGGTTTCGCACCTGACGCAGGTTGTCGGCGAGTCGATCGGAAACAGCGTTCGAAATGCTGGCGGTCATGAGTTTTCAACAACGAGTACGAAGCGTGCGATCAATCAACAGTGAATCTGTTTTCGCAGAGCGATTATACCGCGAGCAGGTGAGAATGGCACAATTCACACTAACCCGAAGCGTAAGCGAGGACGTGAGTTGCATCCTCGCTTACGCTTCGGGTTAGTGTCAGCTTCTACCGCTTGAGGTAGAGCGATACATCATCCTGCGGCCGGACTCAATCTCACAAAGCGGGCAATTCTCAGGAATTGTTCGACACTTCGCCGCGTCGGACGGCCAACTCCTTTCAGTTCGTTCGCCTTACTTTCACGAGATCGCTCCCTTGTTGGACGAGCACGACCAATCGACCGTGATCTGCGGCTTGCAGACCGGCAACCGAGAGGCTTGGGCTGCGCTGTATGACGGCTACAGCGCGGATGTCTGGCGTTACGTCGCGCGACTCGTGGGGCCGGAGAAAACGGATGTGGCCGATGTCGTGCAGGAAACGTTTCTGGCAGCGGCTCGATCGGCGAGGCAATTTGATTCCAGTCGCGGTTCGTTGTGGAGTTGGCTCACGGGGATCGCTCATCACCATGTGTCGCTCTATTGGAGACAGATCAACAAGGCGGCGCGATTACAGAAGTTGGCGGAGGCTGCTGCGGAAGAGTTGCATCGGTGGCTGGACGGCTCCGAATTTGAACCTCTCACTTTGGAGCAGAGCGAGTTGGCGGAGTTGGTTCGCGGCGTGCTGGCCGAGCTTCCCTCGGACTACGCCGCGCTGCTGACGGCCAAGTATCTAGATGAACGGAGCCTCGACGAGTTGTCCCAACAGTGGGGGCATTCCGTCGAGGCTCTCAAATCGAAACTGGCTCGCGCCCGCCGCGAGTTCCGCAGGAAAGCGGGCAGAAAGATTGAGGCCGAAGCATGACTCTTGGACGTAAGCCCTCTTCTGATTGTCTGAGCGGGGCGGCGTCAGCCCCCTGGTTCTTCATTGAGAGAAAAAGCGGGCTAACGCCCAAGACCAAGAGATAGAACCTAAGACCAAGAACCGGGGGGCTTACGCCGCCCCGCTCAGAAATACATCACACCGTTTTGCGGTCCGCACTCAGTCGATTCACAAGATCCACCATGTCCGACGAACGCACTCACGACGATGACGACTCACGGTTGAAGGCGGTGCTGCGCGCCGTCGAGGCCGATGCGCCGTTGCCGGATGCCGCGCTGCTCGATGCGCTGCGACAGCGATCAGCCGAGGCATTCCTGTCAAACGAAGACCGGACGGGCAAGAGTGCCCATCCTACGACGACGACACCAACTCAAACTCAACTGCCGCCGGCGCAACCGGCGGCGCACTCGAAGCGGAGACATCCGATGGTCACTCTGGCGATTCGTGGTCTGTGTGTGGCTTCGGCCACGGTGGCGATGTTGGCGGCGTGGCTGGTGCCGATGAATCCGGGATCGGTCTCATACGCGGCTCCGTTCTCTCAGATGATCGACGAGTTGCGCGGAGCCGGTTCGCTCCACTTGCGGGTGGTGCGCGATGGCCAGACGGCCGAAGTGTGGGTTCGTGCGCCGGGGTTGGTACGGCGCGAAGAGTCTCCGCAAAAGTACGAGATCGCTGCGGGATCGCGGTTGTGGCGCGTCGATGAAGAGACGAACACCGCGACCGAGACGGACTCACCGTGGTTCTCGGCACCGGATCGTCAGGTCGATCTCGTCGCGCTGTTGGATGTCGGCGTGCGCGATGCGACGGCGCTGTTGAACTCACGTCCGCGCGAGCGGTCTCAGTTTGACGGTCGCGAGTGCTTCGTCTACCGCGCGCAGGTTGAGGCCGCCTCCGAACGGATCGAACTCGAAGGGTTCGTTGATGTGCAGAACCGGCAACTCGCGGGGATTCGTGCCAAGCGCGGGCCGAACGTGCTGCTCGCCGAGATGCGGCTGATCGCGTTGAACGAAGACGTGGCCGACGAGAAGTTTGTCGTGGCGAAGTCGCTCACCGAGGATGGCCGGATCGGCAAGGTGAGCGATGCGCAGGGGATCGCCGTCATCCGGCCGATGCTCGCCAAACGCTGGACGCCGCTCGGCCGAGACCTCTTGCTCAAGCCGGGTGACTGGCTGCGCACCGAACTGCGCGGAGCCAACGCCCTCAAAGTGACGCTGTCGTCCGAGGTCGAACTGACGTTGGGGCCGGGGACGCTGGTCGAGTGCCTTTCGCCGACGAAGGCCCGACTGCATAGCGGCGAGGTGCAGGTCAATGTGGGGCGGGTTTCCAACCTGCCCGAGAAAGCTGTGGACAAGAAGGATGGAAAGGGAGAAGGCAAGGCGGAGGACGGGCAGGTTAAAAACCTACCCCACGAATTCGTGCTGCTCGCACCGCGCGAGGGAAGCCGCGTGTTCCAGCCGGGGACCAAGCAACTCGTGCGAGTCGACCGCGATGAGAAGCTCGTGGACGTGCCGCAGACCCCGGTGTGGTTGGCCGGATTTGAAGGGACTTCCAACAACGAGTCACTCGGCTCGCTGATCGTGAAGCTGCCCGATGGCCGCAACGAACCGTTGACCGTCGGCTATCACAAGGTCTCCGTCGAGATTCGCGATCAGATCGCCCGGACGACCATCGAGGAATCGTTCGTCAATCACACGCCGTCGCGGCTGGAAGGGATCTTCCATTTCCCGCTGCCTCAGGATGCGTCGATCAGCAGGTTCGGGATGTGGATCGGCAACGACCTGGTCGAAGCCGACATCGTCGAGAAGCAGCGAGCCCGCGAAATCTACGAGACCATTCTGCGCGAGCGTCGTGATCCGGGGCTGCTCGAATGGACGGCGGGCAACCTGTTCAAGGCTCGTGTCTTTCCGATCGAAGCGTTCTCCGAAAAGCGGGTGAAGATCGTCTACACGCAGGTGCTGCCACTGCGGGCGAACCGCTACCGTTACAGCTACGGCCTGCGCAGTGATTTGCTTCGCACGAAGCCGCTGCGTGAGTTGTCGCTGACCGTGACGGTTAATTCGGCACTGCCGCTCAAGGGGGTCACTTGTCCAACTCACACGGTGCGGACTCAGCAGACAGGGCACTCGGCGCAGGTCGAGTTTGCCGCGCAGGAGTACTCACCGAACCGCGACTTCGAAGTCGTGTGCGAGATCGACGCGAAGCAGTCGGACGTGGTCGTCATTCCGCACCGACGCGGTGACGATGGTTATTTGCTCGTCCAACTCACACTGCCCGGCGCGGATGGAAACTGGCAGCGCGAGTTGCTGCCCGATGGCAAGCCGCTGAACGTCGTGCTGCTCTGCGACACGTCGGCCTCAATGGATTCGGAGAAGAGAAAGCAGCAGGCCGATTTCGTGGCGACGGTTCTTTCATCGCTGGGGGCGGACGACCGCTTCCTGCTCGGTGCGTGTGATGTCGGGGTGGAGTGGTTTGTTCCTGTCCCCTCGCCCCCGGCTGCGGGGGAGAGGGCTAGGGTGAGGGGGCCGAATGGTGAACCGACTCCCGAAGATTCATCCAAGCCCAAAGCGAAGCCACAAGAGAAGCCCCCTCACCCTAACCCTCTCCCCCAAAGTCGGGGGCGAGGGGACAAGGCGGAAGACAAAGGCAAAGAAAAAGAGAAAGCAGAAGTCACCCGCGCAGTACCGGCATCCAATGTCGGTCTCGTTCCGATCGCCGAGAACATCGCGCAGGCCATGTCGTTCCTCGACCGGCGGGCGTCACTTGGTTGGACGAATCTGGATCGCGCGTTCGCGGAAGTCATCAAGAAGGCTCCGGCTGATGCACAGGTGATCTACATCGGCGACGGCATTGTCTCGGCGGGAGACACCGATCCCGCGCGGTTCGTGAAACGGCTGGGGCAACTCGTGGGGCGGGTTTCCAACCTGCCCGTGAAAGGCGACGGCGCGAAGACGGAAGGTGAAACGAAGGCTGACGGGCAGGTTACAAACCTACCCCACGAGGCGACTCGCCGATCGTTTCACGCGGTGACGGTGGGGAACATCACCGAAGCGGTCGTGCTCAAGGGAATCGCCACCGTCGGCGGAGGCTCGGTTCGCAGCATCGGGGGCGAGCAGACCGCGCTCGTCGTGGCGAAGGAACTGCTCAACGAGATCGCTCAGCCGGGACTGCGCGAGGTGAATGTGGAGTTCCGTGGGCTGAAGGTCGCCGCCGTCTATCCCGAGCGGCTGCCGAACGTCGCGGCGGGGACGCAGCAGATTCTCGTCGGCCGTTATCTGCCGGAAGACTCTTCCGTAGGACGGGCACTCTTGCCCGTCGAGTCGTCCAAGGACCAAGCGGTTGGAAAGAAAGGCGAAAAGGGGACGGGCAAGAGTGCCCATCCTACGAGTCAGGTGGGTGAGATCATCGTCACTGGAAAACGCGGCACCGAAGCCGTGCGCTACGTGGCCAAGATCAATTTCAAGGATGCCGAAGAGGGCAACTCGTTCATCCCCCGTCTGTGGGCGCGAGGCCATCTCGATCATCTGCTCGCGCAGGGACAGGCGGCGGCGGTGAAGGACGACATCATCGGGCTGTCGGAACAATTCCACATCATCACGCCGTACACGTCGCTCCTCGTGCTGGAGACCGATGCCGACCGCGAACGCTTCGGCGTGAAGCGTCGCTACGAGATGCGCGACGGCGAGCGGTTCTTTGCACAGGGTCGAGACAACGCCAACTTTGAACTCGTGCAGCAGCAGATGAAGCGGGCGGGGGATTGGCGTCTCGGCATCCGGCGGCAGGTGCTGCGCAGCCTCGCGGGACTCGGTCGCAATCCGCAGGCGTTCCAGCAGCAGGTGCAGGTCTTCGACGAAATGAAGCGACTCAGTGGTCGTTACCGTTTCATCAGTGATGGCGTCTCGGTGTCGAACGGTCCGGTCTCATTCAGCGAGTCGGCTCCGATGTCCGGTTCCGGCGGCGGTGGATCTCATTGGGATTTTGCCGGACCCTCGGGCGGCTTTGGCGGTGGCGGTCTCAGTGACTCCTTCGAGTTTGAGAGTTTCGGACTGGATGGCAACAAGGATCAACCGTTTGGCACCAACGGCAGGATGATGCTGGGCGATGGCGAGGAGATGGCGGGAGTGTCGGACAGTCGCGACAAGGCCGAGCGATTTTCCAAAAGCGACACACAGGCATTCGATTCTGATGGCGACGGCCTGAGTCTCGGGTTCGCGGAGAGCGACCGCAAAGCAGACAAAGAACTGGGAACGCTGCACAAGAGCATGATGGGCAACCTAGAGGATGTGTCGGAGTTGAATGTGAGCGAGTTCGCCGCGCGGGAACGCGGTGGTGATCTCAGCTTCTACGACAACGGCTTTGGTCGCGGCACTGTCGGCCTGAAGGCTGCCGCAGACTCCGGGCCGTCGCGGCTGCGCGGCCTCTCGGCGAGGAACGAGGTGTTCTCGCTGGGCGGGGCGCTGAGTTCAAAGAGAAAAGTTGCGTCCAAATTGGCGATCATGGGCCGGTACTATCAGGGTTATCAGCCCGACACCACGAGCTGGCTGAACAACCTCTTCCCCGCGCTGCCCGCTCGTCCGGGCAAGGCCGCACCCGCGCTGCCCGATCCCGAAGGCTGGTCGCCCGAGGCCCTCGCCCTGTCGCGCAGTTTGCTGCGAGTGGACGCGCTCGCGAAGTTGCCGGGCGGTCTCGAACTGAAGCGGACGGTCGATTCGTTCGATCCGCGTTGGAAGCGACAGTCGGCGAAGAACACGGACCTCGTGTTGTACTCGCCGACGGGATGGCTCACGCGCACGCTGGATCTCGATGACCAAACGGTCGTCCACTACGCAACGGCTCAAGAGCGGGGCGTCTTCTCGTTGGCGCTGCTGCTGGGCCGAGTCCGTTCGTCGGCGGCAAGCGAACTCGCACCGGGCGTGCTGGGATTGACTGATTCGTCGCTCACCGCGATCCACGAGTCGTATCGCGTCTATCGCGCGAAGGTCGAACCGGCGGGTGAGAACCGAGTGAAGCTGCTGCTGACTCAGAAGGATTCGACCTACGAGCAGCATCTGCTGATCGACACGGCCCGCCATGTGATCCTCAAGAATGAATCGTTCCAAGACGGCAAGGTGATCGGCGCGACGACGTTCGACGATTTTGTCGAGGTCGCCGGGACATGGGTGGCTCGCAAGTCGATCGTCACCGACAACAAGGAACGGAAGACGAATGAGACGACACTCGACGTGAAGGCCATCACCGCCGAAGAATACGCCGCGCGGATGGCGGCCGAGTTGGCCTTCAAGCCGGCGGTGCGGTTCCTGCACTTGCCATACTCGAAGTTGGCGGTTGCTCGCCAGCACGTGGCCGATGGGGCGGCGGGCTTCGACGATCGGATCACGATGGTCCGGCACTACGCCTCGCTCCAGCAGTGGGATGAGTTGCTCAAGCAGGTCGATGCGATTGAATTGTTGGCGGGCATTCCTGTCCCCTCGCCCCCGTCTTCGGGGGAGAGGGCTAGGGTGAGGGGGCCGAGCGGTGATGACGCTCCAGATACGAAGAAGAACGCGGAGAAGCAGAAAGACGAAGAGAAGCCCCCTCACCCTAACCCTCTCCCCCTAAGAAGGGGGCGAGGGGACAAGGCGGAAGGCGAAGACAAAGTAGGACTTAAGCCGGGCGTGCGTTGGATTCGGACGGCGGCACTCGTCGCGATGCGGCGGAACGAAGAGGCACGGCAGCGATTCCTTGGTGAGGCCAAACAGTTGGCGGCGGCCAAGTCGCAGGATGAGGTCTATCTCGCGGAATTCATCCACGGACAGGCGGTTCAGGTGGGAACCGGCTCGGAGATGCTGGACCTCGTCAATCTGCTCAAGCCAATCTACGAACGGCAAGCGGCGGAACTCGATGTCATGGTCCGCTGGCAGGAGAAAATGTTGAGCACTCTCGACGCCCTCGGCCGGTCGGAGGAGGCGCTCGCGCTGCGGAAGGCGATGGCCGAGAAGGCTCCATGGCACGTTCACTGGCAACAGGATGTCGCGCAGCGAATGAGGAACGCGGGGCAGTACGACGCGGCCGAGAAATGGCTGCGAACCGAGATCGCGCGCGACATCGAACGGCCGGATTACGAAGACGAAACGCTACGCGGCTCGCTGACGGACCTGTTCCGCACGCGCGGCCAGTGGGATCGATTGCTGACGTTCACCACGGAATGGATCGCGAAGAATCCCGAGTCGTCGTCGTGGAACTCGGCCTACGCGCAGCATGTGTCGGCGCTGGTCTACAACGACAAACTCGACGCTGCCAACGCGCTCGTCGAGCAATGGTTGAAGGAGGCCCGCGTCGAGGGGAAGCTCACCGCCACGCAGCGTGCCCGGTTGGAGACGGCGATCAACTTCGCACAGGGCAACGCGTACAACCTCTCGTTCCAGCGGGCCGATGAGCGTTGGTTCGGGCTGCTCGCCGAGACCGTCCGGTTCTTCGTGCGGCATCCGCATCACGGCGACATCGCCAACCGCATCTTCAACAACAGTTACTTCCAACAGAGCGAGGACTGCGACCGGCTGCGCGGTGAGTTCCTGAATCAGCTCCGCAGCGGACTCGCCGATCTGACTCCGGGGCAACTCAATTTCCTCGTGAACAGCGCGCTCGGCGGGCGGCTGGAACTGGTCGAGCCGATCAACGACCGCAAGCAGCTTCAAGCCCACGAAGTGCCGCTCGACATCTGGAAGAAGATCGCCGCCGAACTGCGGATGCGGTGGAGCAAAACCGAGGACCGCAACGACCGCGACTCGCTCGGCACGACGCTCAGCGGAATCTACAGCAGCCGCTTCTACGACACCGAGGCTCTTCCGTTCCTGCGCGAGCGGATCGCGACCGCCCCCGCCGATCTGAAGCCGGGTTATCGCGACCTCCTCTTCACCGATCTGCTGGCTCGTCCGTGGACCGACGAACTGGAACAAGAGGCATTTCAAACACTGCGGCTGTTGTCGCGAGCCAACGAGCCGGACTCAACGCTCTCCGTCCAGTTGCCCGCGCTGCATCGACTGGTCGATGCGATGCTGACCAACCGCTCGGCGCGGGACGAGAAACTGCTGCGCGATGCGGGCGAGGTCAACAAGCTGACCCGCACCGAACTCGCGAAGAAGCGGGCTGAGGCTCGCAAGGCCAGCCGCGTGGCATTCGCCCTGCGCCTGACGGCCGAAGCGGGCAAGGAAGAGCAACTCGCCGTAGCCGCACTCGCAAGAGTGCGGGAGGATGTCGCAAAGCCCCGCGTTCTTGCGAACGCGGCTATACAGCTCGCGGCGTGGCTGCGGATGGAGCAGATGTGGCTCGACGTGCAGCTAGACCAGAACCTCGACAAGGTTGAGGAACGGTGTTGGGTACTGCTCGGCGAAGTCCCGCCGAAACCGGAGGTTGATGAAGACGGGGACGAAAAGGACGGAAGGGACCAAAGGGAAGTCGGCGATGACGAGCCGGGAGTCGCCGGTTCGGACCAGATGCGCGAGGCCATCGACGGACTCCTCAAGCAGCGGGCCTTCGTGACCGTGATGAACCTGGCCGCGCGGCGCAAGGCCGCGCCGGCCTCGATCGATCGCGTGCTGAAGTACATCGATGCCGGGATCGCCCAAAGTAGCCCTCACGCTCCGCGTGAGGAAAGCCGAGTCACCAACGCCGCCGCCACGCCAAAGAACGCTGCCGCCACCAAGGACGCTCCCCCCGCGCTCGGCTTTCGTCACGCGGAGCGTGACGGCTACTTTGAAACGCGTGCCGCGTGGCGGGCCACCAAGTTCCAGATGCTCGTCGCGCTCGATCGGCCCGACGACTTGGAACGCGATCTGCGCACGTGGATTCGCGAGGACCAATCGACCTCGCCGTGGCGGCAGTCGCTCGCGCGGTTGCTCGCCGAACGGGGGAAGCTCGATGAGGCGATCCAACTGTTCGAGTCGGCGGAGAAGGACAAGCTCCTCTCCGCCGGCGATTACCGGATGCTGTCCGACTGGTATCTGGTCTCGAACCGCCGCAGCGATCACGAGCGGGCCAAGCTCGAAGTCTTCCAGCAGATGCCGGAAGGGAACCTGGGCAACTCGCTCTACGCCGTTCGCAATCGGTGGCACCAGAACGGCGTCACGCTGCCGAGTGAACTCGATGAGAACACGTTGCTCACGTTCAAGGCTCTGTTCGCCAAGTCGGCCAATCCCGAGAACTACCTCTGGCAGTTGCGGGAGATTTACGCGGCGTCGCGCGACTTCCGGCTGCTTCAGATGCTGCCCGATGCGGTGCTGGGCCGCTCGCCGCAGCAGGTCTATGCGTTCTTGCAGTCGCTCAACAGTCAGGTGCTCGTCGAACTGCGGAACGAAGCGACGGCGGACGAGATCCTCAAAGTAGTCGGCACACTCCGTGTGCCGAACGGCGGCGGAGAAGGCGACGGCACTCGGCGAGTGCCTGCTACATTGGCGAGGACGCCGACCGATCTGCGCGCGCTCGATCTGTTGGAAGCGCTCGTCGAACGGAAGTCGTCCGAGGTGCTGAACCAACCCGGTCCACATGTGCAGGCGTGTGTCGCCGCACTGCGTCGTGCGTTCGCACGCGACTGGCAACCGGGTGAGCCTCGGCTAATGTCGGGCTTCCTCTACAGCCTCGGCGGCATCACCAATGGCGAGATCGTTGCCGAGCAGCTTCGCGAATTGAGGGCACTGCAGGCTCAAGCCCCCGCCGCGTCGCGAGACCATCTGTTCATCACCAACGACCTGTGTAATTTGCTTGGCTGGAGCTACGGCAAACGCGATGAAGCGATTGCCATGATGGAGATCGAAGTCCGCGATTATGCCCGGGCCAACGAAGGCCAATGGCCGCACGAGGACAACGGAATCCTCGGCAGCTTCGTCAGCCTGTACGAAGGGGGTGGCAAGCACGTCACCGGGGAGGCCGTGCTGCTGAAGTGGATCGCCGCCACGAAGCACGATGAGCAGCGGAAGTGGCTGCGCGACCGGTTGATGTCGCTCTACAACCACGCTCTGGAACACAAGGGTGAGGTGACGCTCGGCAGCGGTGCGACGCTGTTCGACAAGATCATCGACCTCGGCCTGAAGGAGATCGACGACGCGCCGGACGAGCATGTGCGCTACAACGTCGTCACCCGGATGTGCTCGACGTTCGACATCGCCCACCGCAACAAGATCGGCGACTTCGCAGGGCGGTTGGCGAAATTCGTGTTCGAGTCGCTGCCGAAGATTCTCAAGCAGCAGCAGTCGCAGTACCGCAACACGGTCTCGGCTCCCGTGTACATCACCGGCGTGGCCCTCAGCCCGAAGCTCGCGTTGCAGTACGTCGTCGAGAGACTGGAGCAGTATCCGCAGCGGTTCGAGGTCCAGTGGGACAACGGCTGGCAGGGGCTGGGCTATGAACTGGCTCGTCGTCGCGAAGTGGCCGCTGCCGAGTTGGGTGATCTCGCGCCGCGCGTCCTCGCGCTGGCGATCAGGGAACTGAAGCGCGACCTTCGCATGGGCGAGGCTCGCAACCAGTACATCTACTACAAGCACTCTTCGCACTTCTGGGCCGAGAAGGCTCCCGACTTCGCCAAGGCCGCGAACGAAGTTTATGCCGAGAAGAAGACCTCGGGCCGACGAGTCCGCTACATCGCGAACTACCTCCGCAGCGGTCTGGAGCTCCGCGCACGGGCCATCGAAATCTTGATGATCGCCAACAATGATGGCCTTCTGGACGAGTCGGCTCAGGCAGAACTGGTCACGTTCCTCCAGAACGAGGGCCGTTACGCCGAGTCGATCCCGCTACTCGAAGGGTTGATGAAGGCCCAGCCGGACTCGATGACCTACCGAACCCAGTTGATGGCGGCCTATCACCACTCGCAACGGCCCGAGCAACTGGCGACGCTGCTCAAACAGACCGATGCGCACTTCCACGCGGACGGCCGCTGGACCGAGGGCAACATCTATGAGATCGGCAAGGCGTGCCTCGGCTGCAATCTGTATGAGCTGTCGGTGGGATACCTCAACGAGGCGATCTCGCTCCACCTGCGAGACTACGGCGCACGAGGGCTGAACGACGCGACGTTGTCCTACCAATATGACCACCTCGCCGACGCGCAGTCGAGTCTCGGTCGGACGAAGGAGGCTGTCGATGCCGCCAGTGCCGGAATCGTCTGCTGGGGACCGCGCACCGATCAGCGAGGCCATGCGATACGGAAGCTGAATCAGGTGCTGAACAACGCGAAGGATCTCGATGATTATGTGAAGCACCTCGACACCGAAGCGGCCAAGACCGGACAGGACAGTCCGATCCTGCGCAAGACGATCGGACAGGCCTACCAGGCGAAGGGCAACCTGCCGCTCGCCATCGCGCAGTACGAACTGGCTCTGGCGTTGCAACCGCTCGACAGGGAAGTCCATCAGGCCCTGATCATCTGCTACGACGGCAGCCAGCAGCCCGACAAGGCGACCCGTCAGTTGATGGCCCTCATCGACTTCGACCGTCACGACCTGAAGCTCTTCACGCAACTGGCCGAACGCTTGAAGGGCAACGAGGCTGAAGCCGAACGCGCCGCAACGTCCATCATCGAAGCCGCCCCCAACGAAGCCGAGAACCACGCCGCGCTGGCCGAACTCCGCCAGCAACAGAACCGCTGGGACGAGGCGATTCCGCATTGGGAACAGGTCGCCGAACTGCGTCGTCTGGAACCAACCGGCCTGCTCAAACTGGCGGCTGCTCAGGTCCAGCAAAAGAGATGGGAAGACGCTCGGAAGTCGATCAACAAGCTCAACAAAACCGAATGGCCGTCACGGTTCAACAACGTTCGACATGAGGCGGCGCAGTTGGAGGCACAGTTGCCGAAGTGACGGATCGAGAAGTCGGGACCAAGTGGTTTGAAGTTCTTGTTTCGTCGGGTACGTTGTCTCGGATGTCGAGACCGTCTTGCAGAGTAAACCGCCCGCGGCCCGCAGTGACACATTTTTCACTGCGACACACTCACCCGAAGTGTAAACGAGGAGATGTGTGGCGTTCCTCGCTCACGCTTCGGGTGAGTGTCACTGCGTTCCGCGTGAGGTATAAACCGAACTTTGAACCTGCTGACCGCTGATCGCACGAGCTGGAAACCGATGGTCGAGAAATCAGGAACCACCATGAAAGAATCCCGCCGACCACAGACGATCGCACTCGGGTTGCTCGGCGGGGCCCTCGGTGGAGGCGTGGGATACTTCACCTTCTTCTGGGCCGCGCGACAGGGCTTCTACGCCCTCATTCTCCCGCCCGCGCTGCTGGGTCTGACGGCGGGTTACTTCGCCCGGTGCCGTTCGACGCCGCTCGCGATCCTGTGTGCCGTCGCGGGACTGGCTCTCGGTCTGTACACCGAATGGCGATTCGCTCCGTTCAGAGTTGATCCGAGTTTTCCGTATTTCCTGACTCATATACATCAGCTCAAACCGTTCACGCTGTTGTCGCTCGCGCTAGGTGTGTTGGGGTGTTATCGATTCGCCTTGGGCGCTGATCGCAGGCCGCCCGATGCCAAATGAAAAGGGTGTAACCGGCGTTCCGGGATGTAGTTTTCAGACGGCCGTTGGCGTGAGTGGCCAGTGGAGGGATTGAAGTTGAACGGCGTTTGGGTGCAGGCGTTGGGTTTCGTGTGGGATGCGGAAGTCTTGGAAGGTTTCCCAATCGCCGTTGGCGCGGATGGCGCGCAGGGTGAGCAGGGCTTGGGTGCCGGGGATTTTCCAACGCCTGCCGCTGCGTTCCAG
>JAYTGQ010000259.1:0-2295 GCA_043733345.1 Schlesneria sp. | reverse complement strand
CCGCCAGACGAAGACCGCCAGCGCCCACAGACACAGATCGCAGTAGCCGCCCGCCAGCGTGACCCACAGCCGGTGCGACTTCTTCTGGATCAACCACGCATCCGTCACATTGCAGTAGAAGCAGGGAGTGAAGAAGGCGAACAGCACGCCGATCTCGCTCACTTCGCCTCCATAATGTTTGCAGGTCAGGCCGTGAGCGAACTCGTGCAGAGTGGTGGCGATGATCAGCGTCAGCCAGACGATCACGACCGTCTCCCACTCGATCGCCTCGGGAAACTTCGTGACCAGTTCGTGGCGGCTGTTCCACACCACGAGCAGCGCCGCGAACATCATCAACGCCGATAGAACGACGAAGGTTTTCGTCCAGACGAACCGCAGGTGCGGCTCCATCGCGTTCAGCAGTCGATCCGGATTGAAGATGTTCTTCCGGAAGAACAGGATGCTGCCACCACCGTTGCGCCCCGTTTCGGCATCGTCCTCATCGTCGCCGGTTGCTGTTCCAGCGGGGCGATCAGCAGTGCGTTGACCGGTCGAGTCCACGCGGTCCAACAGTCCCATCGGCTCGACCGCGCGAGCGAACTCGTCGATGTCGTCGCGGGTCAGGTGGTCTTGGAATTGCTGCTCGAACGCTTCGCAGATCGCTTCGGTCGAGTGACTGCCGTCGAGTTGAGACAACAGAAACTGCTCGACCTCACCGATCCGAAAGTACGAGCCGTCGGCCGGACACTTGACGACGTACTCTCCCTCGCCCGTGCAACGAATCACGAGGCCGGTTCGGATCCGCGGCAGTTCGGTGGTCGAGGCGGTCATCGTCGGGGGGTGACGCTTGTGGAGTGAGGACGGACGAAACAACTACTCGGGCGAGGTCTCGGGACTTTTCATGACGATCCGCAGGCTCTCCGCTTCCGACAGGACGTGGGCGAAGAACGGCAGCCCCAGTTCCAGACAGCGCGCTGCCCGATGATTGCCGTCGATTAGCAGATGCCCGTGAACCCGCTCGCCGTTTTCGAGCGGAAACCACAGATGCGTGATGATGCCGGGATAGATCGTGTTGACGTGTTGAACGTGCTCGGGATAGATGACGGTGTCCGCCACGCTGAGCTGGACACTCTCGTCATCGACCTCGACCGGATCGCGTCCGTCCTGCACGATGCTGCGTGCCAGATCGATGTCGAACAGATAGCGATGCTTCATGTACCAATAGGTCTCGCGTCCCGAACGGCAATGCGGACAGCTTGCCGTCGGAGTTTCCTGCAGAGTCGGCATGACACCTCCAATTGCTGTGCGAATCACTCGGGAAGTCCGAATCACGACGCCTGAAACATAGTTCACAAATTGCCACTGCGGCGTGATCGACCGCCGTCAAAGAAGGAAACGGCGGAACGAACTTGGAGTTTTCGTTCCGCCATTTTGAGTTCGATGTCTTGTGAGGCCACCGGATCAGGCGACGTCATCACAGACTCAGGCACCACCAATTACTTCTTGCACTTTGGTGTAACAGGCACAGGGGCGCAGGCTTTGTTCGGTCCGCCCTTATGGCTTCCACCCTTGTTCGATCCACCCTTGTGGCTGCCGCCCTTCTTCGATCCGCCCTTGGTGTCGCACTTGTTCGATCCGCCCTTGTGGCTGCCACCCTTGTTCGATCCGCCCTTGGTGTCGCACTTAGCCGAGCCGCCCTTATGGCTGCCACCCTTGTTCGATCCGCCCTTGGTGTCGCACTTGGCCGATCCGCCCTTGTGGCTGCCACCCTTGTTCGATCCGCCCTTGTGGCTGCCACCGTTGTTGGACCCACCCTTGTGACTTCCGCCGTTGTTCTGGTCACAATCGGGTTCAACCCAAGAGAACGCACTCGGAGCGATGCGGTCTTCGAGTCGTTCAATCTTGAAACGTGAGGTCTTGGTCAAGGACGAGTTCGACATGAGTAGTTTCCTGTTTCGCGTGAATCACGGATGAGGCTGGCATCTCGACAACCGGATGCGTTGGTTCACTGAAAAGCAATGACCGTGCCATCCGGTTCTGAATGCGGAAAAATGAATAAATACACTGCCCTGCAAGCGTTTTTGCACAGAAGAGATCAAGTTCCGTGTCCGTGAAGTGTTGACGCTTCACCTCACACGGCGCGCGATCTGTTTTCCGAAAACAACGTCGATGTCTTTCCAACAGCGGGTCTCGCGCCGCTGACGAACGACAGGAAGATTAACAGCCTGTTGAAAAAGGGAGGGCGAGGCTCCCGCCGAGCCGTGTGCGTGAGGAAAGTCGCTTGTTTCTCGCGGCTCGGCAGGAGCCTCGCCCTCC
>JAYTGQ010000258.1:0-6527 GCA_043733345.1 Schlesneria sp. | reverse complement strand
CACGAAACCCCAGCCCCAGCGGCAATCGACTGGCTCGGCAAACTCAAACTCGACCGACAATCCCTCATCGCCAAGTACACCGCTTTTTCAACAGGCTGCTAGGCTGTGGCTCCGAAACAATCACCTGCGGCCAAGTCTGATTCGTTTCACCGCGTGGGCAGCGCCCCACATATCGAGCTACGTCTGAGTCTGTTTTCCCATCGACGCGCGGGAGTGGCACACGCGGTGAAACGATGTGCGTTCTGCTCACAGCACGCCGTACTTCTCGAACGCGGCGACTGACTTCATTCCGGCGCGGATTGCATCGCGGACGACATTCTCGGCGTGAACCTTGTCCCACGCGCGGCGGATCGCCTCCGCTTCGACTTCGCGCGGCACGACAACCACGCCGTCTTCATCGGAGAAGACCAAGCAGCCGGGTGAGAAGACGACGCCGTCGATCTCGACCGGCACGTCGGCATCGACGACACGCTGACGGTTGAGACTGTCGTAGACGCAGGTCGCGCGAGCATAGACCGGGAAGTTCATCGTGCGGATTTTCGCGACATCGCGAATCGCGCCATCGACGACCGCTCCGACACACCCGCCGTTCTTGGCCGCCGTCGTCAGCAGTTCGCCCCAGATGCCCGATCGGATCGAACCGCCCGCCGCCGCGATCAACACGTCGTCAGGCTGACACGCATCGACCGCCTTCAGTTCCAACTCATACGGCCTCGGATCGACGTGCGCCATATCGACCCACAGCGTCGTCTTGCAGCGTCCAACCAACAGGCTGTTTCCCGTATACGGCTGGAACTGCAACCGAGGCGACTGGTGCTTGAAGCCCAACCCGTCGAGAGCATCGCTGACAACGGCGCTGTAAAGATGCTCACGCATCATGGGAAGTGTGATGTTAGTCGGAGTGGCAGTCATGAACATGACCTCATCAAACAGGAGTGAAATTCCACTTTGTGCGGTCAGAAGTCCGTCGTTTACACCTCGCGGTCGGTGATGAGACATCTGAGCGGGGCGGCGTAAGCCCCCCGGTTCTTGGGCGTTAGCCCTTCGCTGGAGGAACCGGGGGGCTTACGCCACCCCGCTCAGAAATGTCTCACTTTATCCCACGCGGTTAAACGACCATTCAGAGACAACATCACCGGCAGGGTGGCCGGGGCTGGAGTCCCGCTTTGGACGAAGCCCCGGGGTTTCGCGAAACGCTCCAACCCCGGCCACCCCGACTTGGCATCCTCATCTCACGTCGGGACGCGAGCGGCCTCTTGGACACGACGCGCGGCGAGATGTTCTTGGATGACGCGCGCGGCATCAGCGACGGGGACTTTGGTGGCGTCTTTCTCGTTACGCCATTTGAGTTCCACGACGCCCTCCTTGAGGCCCTTGCCGCCGACGTTGACTCGCAGCGGGATGCCGATCAGGTCGGCGTCTTTGAACTTCACGCCGGGGCGTTGGTCGCGGTCATCCAGGAGGACATCGACCTTCGCGGCCTTGAGGTCTGCGTAGAGAGCTTCTGACGCCGCGAGCGTGTTCGCATCGGTGACATCGAGCGCACTGAGGATCACTTCATACGGAGCAATCGCCAGCGGCCAGATCAGGCCGTTCTCGTCGTGCTTCGTCTCGGCGAGACCCGCGAGGATGCGGTTCACGCCGATGCCGTAGCAGCCCATGATGATCGGCTGGCGGAACTCTTTCTCGTCGTCGAACAGGGCGTCGAGCGCGGCACTGTATTTCGTTCCCAGCTTGAAGACGTGGCCGACTTCAATGCCGTGAACCAACTCCAGCGTTCCCTCGCCGCGCGGAGACGGATCGCCGCCGGTCGCGTTCCGCAGATCGTGCGTCGTGTCGAGTTGATAGTCCGTCGCGACGTTGACGTTCACATAGTGCTGGTCTTCCTCGTTCGCACCGGTGATGGCGTTGACGATCAGCGGCACGTCGTGGTCGGCGATCACGGGGCACTTGATGCCGACCGGGCCCGCGAAACCAACAGGTGCTCCGGTCACTTGGAGGATCACGGCGGGATCGGCCAGCTCCAGCGTGGTCGCTCTGAGTGCGCGACGAATCTTGCCTGCATTGGCTTCATGGTCACCTCGCACGAGGATGGCGACCGGCTGGCCGTCGGCGACGAAGATCAGCGTCTTGACCATCTTGTGCGGCTTGCACTTCAGTACCTTGCAGACGGCCTCGATGCTGCCCGCCTGCGGCGTGTGAATTTTCGCAATCGGCTTCGCGTCGGGTGAGGCCACGATGACGGGAGGCTTGCGTCCCGTCTCCGCTCGCTCACAGTTCGCGGCGTAACCGGTCTGTTTGCAGTAGACGATCTGATCCTCACCGTTCGCCGCCGGGATCATGAACTCGTGCGAACCGTCGCCGCCGATGGGACCGCTCTCGGCCTCCACGGGCAGATAATCCAAGCCGCAACGCGAGAAGACGCGGCAGTACGCGCGATACATCTTCTGGTAGGTCTCGTTCAACGATTCGAGCGACGAGTGGAAGCTGTACGCATCCTTCATCAGGAACTCGCTGGTGCGGAGGATGCCGAATCGCGGGCGCTCTTCGTTCCGGAACTTCGTCTGGATTTGATAGAGCGTGATCGGCATCTGGCGATAACTGCTGATGAGCTTCGACACGAGATCGGTCACGACCTCTTCGTGCGTCGGCCCGAGCGCCAGATGGACGTTGCGGTCACCTCGCTTCACGTGGAAGTTGATCAGGACATTGCCAAACGCCGTCTTGCGACCGGTTCGCTCGAAGAGGTCGATCGGCTGCAGAGCCGGCATGAAGATCTCGATCGCGCCCGCCGCGTCCATCTCTTCGCGAACGATCGCTTCGGCCTTCTTCAGCGCCCGCAGACCGAGCGGCAAATAGGTGTAAGCTCCCGCCATGAGCTGCCGGATCATCCCGGCCCGCAGCATGAGTTGATGGCTGGGAACCTCGGCATCCGCCGGGGTTTCCTTCATGGTCGGGATCAGCGTTTGAGACCAGCGCACGGGCGACTCCTTTCAAGGGGAAAGCATTGAAGGGCGGGAGTCTATACGGCGTGCGCGCGTTGCTGAAGGGTCGCAAGGCGATGACTTCGCAGCGTGCGTTACTCTTGGGCGTTAGCCCTCTTGTCAGTTTCTGAGCGGGGTGGCGTCAGCCCCCCGGTTCTTCAAAAACGGGCTGACGCCCAAGAACCGGGGGGCTGACGCCACCCCGCTCAGAAGCCTGTGGCAGAGCGGACGCTCGATGAATCGTTCCGGCCCGAAGTGGTACAGAAGCACAAAGACGTTCCTTGTGACCCCCTTGGGCCGTTCCTAGAATCCGCCCTCTTTTCCGCCGACCTCCTTCGCCAATCGCTGTGAAAGCCGCCCATGACTCGCCGTTTTGTGACTGACCTCAAGGACGGCGATGTCGTCGATGAAGTGTTCCTCGTGGCCGACAAGCAATTGCGGGCGAACCGCAATGCGGCGCTGTATCTCAACGTCGATCTGCGAGACAAGACCGGCGTTCTGAACGGCCGGATGTGGAACATCACCGAGGAATCGTGTCAGCACATTCAGACAGGCGGGTTCGTTCGGATCAAGGGGAAAGTGCAGCTCTATCAGGGAACGTTGCAACTCATCCTGACCTACATCGACAACGTGGCCGCAGCGAGTACCGATCCCGCCGATTTTGAGTCGATGAACTCGGCCAAGGTCGAAGAACTGCTGGCCGAACTGCGGGCGATCCTGCTGGCGTTCGAGCATCCGCAACTCCGCACGCTGATGGAGTGCTTCCTCCTGGATGACGGCCTGATGAAGTTGCTCGGGGAAACGCCCGCCGGTGTGAAAGCTCACCATGCCTATCGCGGTGGGTTGGTCGAACACATGGTGTCGCTGATGCGGGTTGCGAAGAAAATTTGCGAGGTTTATGTCGAGCTTGATGTCGAACTGTTGCTGGCGGGAGTCTTCCTGCACGACATCGGCAAGGTGCGCGAATTGTCGGTCGAGGCGGGCTTCGTCTACACCGATGAAGGACAACTGCTCGGGCATCTCGTGATCGGGGTGGAGATGCTGTCCGAGAAGATTCGTCAGTTCGAGCAACTCACCGGCGGTAGTTTCGACAGCGAACTGGCGTGGCGGTTGAAGCACATGATCGTCAGTCATCATGGCACGTATGAGTTTGGCAGCCCGCGGTTACCAATGACTCCCGAAGCGGTCGCGCTGCATCAACTCGACAACCTCGACGCCAAACTGCACGAGTTCTTTCGCTCGATCCAAGACGACCCCAACAGCGGCTCGCATTGGACGCTCTACATCCCGCGCCTCGACCGCAAGATTTTCAAAGGGGCGAAGTAGGGGGCACGCGATTCATAGAGACCGAATTCCCACTTGGTAGCCTGTTGCGAACGTAGGGTAACAGTCTGTTGAAAAAGGTAGGATGGACGCCCTCGTCCGTCCTGCTTCAAACTCAAATCCGCTCGGACGAGGGCGTCCAAGCTACCTTTTTCAACAGGCTGGTAAGCGTCTTGCTTGCCCGCCTTTGCCGCGAGCGAACGAGCAAGCCGGAGGCTTACTCTACGTTTTTCAACAGGCGGTTCGCTTTGTGAGCCGGACTTCTGGCGATTGACGCTCTCCTGAAGAGAAGTCCGGCTTTAGGAAAAGCCGGACTTCGTGAGGTCGCCGTAGTCGCTCGACCCGCCCGGAAAGCGTGCTTAGAATCCGGGCCGCTGCGTTCGAGGCGCATGTCGGACGTGTCCGACAAACAGCATGTTTCGGCGGTGGGACGGCAACTACGGAGAGAGACCATGAACAAAGATGCGTTGCAGATTCTGATCATCATTGGCGTCGGATTCGCCTCACTGGTAGCGATCATCGTGGTAGCGGTGTTCGCGGCGTACTTCAAACTGTGGCTGCGAGCCTTCGTGACGCGGGCCAAGATTGGGCCGTTCGCGCTGCTGTTCATGTCGCTGCGAAAGGTCAATCCAACCTCGATCGTCGATGCCAAGATCATGGCTGTCCAAGCGGGGCTGCGTGAGGTGACAACCGAGCGACTCGAAGCGCTTTACTTGGCGGGGGGCAACATTCGCAACGTGGTGCGGGCGCTGATCATCGCGCATCGAGCCAAAATCACACTGGACTGGAACACGGCGTCAGCGATTGACCTCGCGGGCCGCAACGTATTGGAAGCGGTTCAAACGAGCGTCAATCCCAAGGTGATCGACTGCCCCGATCCAAAGTCATTCGGCCGGAACACGCTCGATGGTGTGGCCAAGAACGGCATCCAATTGAAAGCGCGGGCACGCGTCACCGTGCGCACCAACCTCGCACAACTCATTGGCGGTGCGACGGAAGAAACGATCGTCGCACGGGTCAATGAGGGAATCGTCTCGGCGATTGGTTCGTGTGCGACGCACGCCGAAGTGCTGGCCAACCCGATGCTGATCGCGAAGACGGTGTTGGACAAGGGTCTCGATTCTCAGACGGCCTACGAAATTGTGTCGATCGACATCGCCGACATCGACGTGGGAGTCAACGTCGGAGCGCGACTTCAGGCGGATCAGGCCGAGGCCGACATGCGTATCGCACGTGCCAAGGCTGAAGAACGACGAGCACGCGCGGTGGCGGCCGAACAGGAAATGAAGGCACTCACCGTCGAGAACCAAGCCAAAGTCGTGCTGGCCGAAGCCGAGATCCCGCTGGCGATGGCCGACGCCTACCGCAGCGGATCTTTGCGAGCCAAAGCCAATTCGTGACCGGCGTGTGACGCGAAATTCGCTGTTGAAAGAACGTAGGACGGGCACTCTTGCCCGTCGGGTTTCAACGCTGAGGACGGGCAAGAGTGCCCGTCCTCCATTGTTTTCAACTGGCTGGTAAGCAACCTCGCGATGCCCTACGTCTTGTTCAGTTTGGTCTGCGTCATCTGGGGCAGCAGCTTCATGCTGATGAAGCTCTCCTCGCCGTGTCTCACGCCCATTGAGATCGGGGCAGGGCGAGCCATCGGCGGTGCGGTGGTACTGGCCTTGATGTTCGTCCTCGCGCGGCGAAAGTTCACCGTGACAAAACACGACGCACTGCCGTTGGCAGTGGTCGTGGCGCTGGGCTTCGCGTGGCCGCACTCACTCCAACCGTGGTTGGTCGAACGAATCGGCGGCGGGCTGGTTGGAATGTCGGTGGGGTTCACTCCGTTGCTGACGTTACTCGTGGCGATCCCGATGCTGGGACATTGGCCGACGGTGCGTCAGGGCTTTGGTGTTTTGGGTGCGCTGATCTGCCTGTTGATTCTGATGCGAGAAGGTCTTGAAAGGGCAATCCCGTTGTGGGAATTGGGGCTGGCGTTGAGCGTGCCACTGCTGTACTCGATCGCCAATTGTCTGATACAGCGCTCGCTCAAACACCTGCCGCCGCTCGAACTGACGCTGCTCTGCCTCGCGTCCAACTCAGGCGTGCTGTTGCCGCTGTCGTGGATCGTCGGCCGCCCTCCCCTCGACGCGACTGCTCCCTGGGGGATCGCACTCGTGGCAGTGGCCGTACTCGGAGTCGTGGGAACCGGACTTGCCACATTTCTGTTCAACA
>JAYTGQ010000257.1:0-2297 GCA_043733345.1 Schlesneria sp. | reverse complement strand
TCCCGCCGCTCCGCCGACGGGACGGATCATGGTGTAATACTTGGACAGGTTCTAACTTATCGCACCGTACGCGCAATTGGTTTCCTCTTCCCCGATGCGGGGGAGAGGAACTTGGGTTGCGGCCTCACCGGGTGAAGTTCAACCGACACAGTCACGCGCGTCCCAGCCACCAGTGGCAGGCCCACTGTTCGAGTACGAATAGCAACCAGAGCTTGACTTGAAGATTGCCAGCCTCGGTGACATCCAACCAGCGCTCAAACGCGGCTGCGTTCAGCACCCCGCTGCTGGCGAGTGCGCCCGCTCGCACGACGGTGGTCATCTCCGCTTGCGTGATAAACCGTTCCAGGGGGAACGAGAATCCCTGCTTTCGCTTCTGAAGCACTTCGGGCGGCAGTTGGCGTCGCATCAATTCCCGCAACACGAACTTCGTCGTCCCCTCCCGATGGCACAGGTCATCCGGCAACGAGAACGCAAACTCAACCAGCCGGTGATCGAGCAGGGGAACGCGCACTTCCAACCCGTGCGCCATCGAAGCGCGATCCACCCGCGCCAGGTTGTTGTCCACCAAATAGGTGTGCATATCGACCAGTTGCCACCTCCGAAAGTCCGGCGCGGCTCGGTCGAACTGCTCGGCAAACAACCGACCCGGTTCGGCGTGGTCCACATCCGCGCCCCAGTCGGGAAACAGTGTGCGAAGTTCCGTGCGGCTGAAGGTCGGGCAGTGCAGTAGTTGGTAATACTCGAACTCGTTGGCGCAGCCCTGGGGCCATTCCCGTCCGATGCCGCATTGCCGACGGATGGATTCGGCGAACCAAGCCGCCCGCCGTCGTGGCGAGGATTGCACCTGGGTGTACCAGTTGTATCCCGCGAACATTTCGTCGCCGCCGTCTCCTGAAAGCGCGACGGTCACGTGCTTCCGCGTCAATTGAGACAGTTGCCAGGTCGGCAAAATGGCGGGATCGCCGAGCGGCTCGTCCCACGTATGAAAGAAGGCGTTCGCCGTTTCCGCGTCGGCGAGATTGCAACTATTGCGGTCGATCGAACAGACCTCGTGCGACGTCCGCAGGTGCCGCGCGACATTGCATGAGTCATTGACTTCCGAACCATCCCAACCGACGAAGTCGGCACAAAAACTCTTGATCGCCGGACTCGATTGGGCGGCATAAGCTGTGACCAGCGACGAGTCCACTCCGCCACTCAAGAAGACTCCCACGGGAACGTCGCCCATCAACTCCTCGCGAACTGCCTCACCCAGCAACTCATCCGTCCGACCCACGGCTTCTTCCAGTGTCCAGCGACAATCCGGCAATGGCAACGTCCAATAGACGCTACGCATGGCCGTCGCGGAAGCCGCATCGAAAACGAGAGTATTTGCCGCAGCGAGACGCGTAATTCCCGACCAAATGGTGTTGGGCCCGGTCGTGTACGAATACTGCAAAAACTGGATGGCCGCCGGGACATCCAGCGACCGTGAGAATCCGGGGATCGCCAGCAACGCACGCGGCTCGGAGGCAAACGCGAGCTGCTCTCCACGGATGGCGTAGAAGAGCGGTTTGACTCCCAGCCGATCCCGCGCCAACAGCAACTGACGCCGCCGACCATCCCACAGCCCGAACGCGAAGATTCCTCGAAACCGTTCGACGCAGGTCGCGCCCCACTCCTCGTAGGCATGGACCACGACTTCCGTATCGGTCCGAGAACGAAACTGGTGCCCGCAACGTTCGAGTTCACTCCGCAATTCCGCGAAGTTGTAGATTTCCCCGTTGTAGACGATCTGAATGGATCCGTCTTCATTTCCCAGCGGCTGCTTCCCCGCCTCGCTGAGATCGATGATCGACAGCCGACAATGCGCGAGATAGACCGGCGGCTCAGCCGCCGACCATTCGCCGAAGGCATCCGGCCCGCGATGGCGCAGCGTCAAGGCGGCATCGCGCAGACCAACTGTTGAGCGTCGTCCGACAACGCCAAAAATCCCGCACATGGCCCGTGGTACTCAACAGCGCGATCCGTCCGGGGTCACACTGCAACAATAAGGAATGCCGCATCCGCTTTGAGCAGACCGCGACGATGTCAAGAACCGGTCAACAGCCCGTTGAAGAATCTGGAGAGTACGATTTCATCATGCTCGAATCCCGCAGGAAACAGACACGTTGAAAACGCACCGCACAGAATTCAACACCTGTTTATACCTCTCGCGGTACACGCTGACACTAACCCGAAGCGTAAGCGAGGATGCAACACACGTCCTCGCTTACGCTTCGGGTTAGTGTGAAATGTGCCATCCTCATCCGTGCGCG
>JAYTGQ010000256.1:0-2298 GCA_043733345.1 Schlesneria sp. | reverse complement strand
AAAGAACCGGGGGGCTTACGCCACCCCGCTCAGAGGCCGCATCAACAACCGCGCGAGGTACAAGCAACCCGTGTTGGCCTTGCGGGGCGTTGCCCAAGCGGCGAAACGAAGCCAATGTCAGCACGAGCCACACGGCCAAGCACCCGCCGAACGTGTTGGCCAAGCCGAACAATCCCATCGGCTCGCGGCTGTCGCGCATCCGCTTCTCGAACAGCGTGAGCGCCGGACCATCGGTGGGAACGCCCGCCTTCGCCAGTGTCCGTTGAATGGCCTCGACCTCAACGCCCGTCGCCGCCCGAAGTCGATCAAACAGCGGGCCGTACTCGCGCACGAGTGCCGGGTGCGAGACGTAGTGCTGCCACACGCCCAGCCCGGCGAGGACGCAACCCGTGACGACCGATGCCCGCAGGATGGCTGCGCGAAACGAAGAGCCTCCCACGCGCGACCGCAGCACAAACCAAACGATCCCCGCGCCGATCCACTCCCACGCGATGTTGACCGCCGCCCGCTTGTCGCCCGTCGTCGCCACGACGATCACCGCTGAGATGGCTTGCCCACCGATCAGCAGCAGGACCGAAACATCACACCCGTCGAATCGCCGCGCCTCACCGCCTCGTCGCCACCCGAGCAACAGCGTGAGCAACCCGACCACCAGCCACAGCGCGACGATCCACAATGTCGTGCCGTTCGCAGCGTCTTCCGTGGGGAGATAGAACCGCGCGAAGAACGTCAACGCGACGAGGCCGCTCAGGAACGGTTCGCACGACGCGGCGAAGCGACCGCGCGATGAGGTCACACTCAGACTTCGATCCACTGTCGCCGTCACCGACCGAGCCATGCTGTCCTCATTCGTACTTGCGCCATCGCGTTGAAGGCACTCTACCTTCAACCTCGCTCACGCTGCGGATTGGTGTGACGCGCTAGCCCGCATGATTCATGAGGAACCACGAAATACGCGAAAGACACGAAATTGAAGAGAGTTGCGATCAGCGCCTCTCCAGACACCGCGTGTCGTGCCATTGCGATCACTTGGGAGCAGAACTCTCGTCTCCTCTTCACTTTCGTGTCTTTCGCGTATTTCGTGGTGAATCATCCGCGCTACGCCGCTCCATTGCGCGGTGCGGCTTCCAAGATCGCGATCAACAACAGCACGCAACCGACGCACGCGACGATCACGGCCGCCGCGTTCCAACTCGACACCGAATACAACGTCAGACCGAGCAGCCCCGTGATGAGCGTCGCCAGATGAACCGTCAGCACCGCTTGAACCTTCGTCAGGCCCAGTGCCACCAATCTGTGAGAGAAGTGTTTCTTGTCCGGTTGAAACGGGCTGCGACCTTCTCGCAACCGAATGAGCACGACAGTACAGATGTCATACAGCGGCACGGCCAGCACGCAGAACGGTGCAAGGATCACATGCTGGTGGCGATCGCTCGGTGAATAGAACGTTCCGAGGACAGTCATGCTCGCGATGCTGAAGCCCAGGAAATAGCTCCCCGAATCGCCCATGAAGATGCGCGCGGGGGACCAGTTGTGACAGAGGAATCCGATCAGCGATCCCGCCACGATCAGGAAGAATCCGCCGACCAGCCAGCGCGGGTCGCCCGGCTTCGTGAGCATCATCACGGCGAAGATCATGCTGACGATCAGCGCGATGCCGCCCGACAGACCGTCCATGTTGTCGAGGAAGTTGAACGAGTTCACGAGGACCACAAACCAGCAGATCGACAGCAAGGCACCGATCCACGGGTTGCTGATGAAGATCGTGGCCCTCACGCCGGACAATACGACAGCGGCGGAGACTCCCAATTGAATGGCCAGTCGCGGCTTCCACGGGAGCGGTCGCAGATCATCGATCAAGCCCATCAGCGCGAGCAACGTCGCGGCTCCCAACACGCCCCACAATTCCATCGCCCGAAAGGCGGCTCCCGCCAGATGCTCACGCAATTCGAGCGGCAACCAACTGGGAGGGTTCACGCGCCAAATCAGCACCAGAATCTGAGCGACGAGCAGTGGCAACACGACTCCCGCCCAGATGCCAACCCCACCACCCAGCGGCGTTGGCACGAGATGGACTTTGCGAGCAGCGGGCCGATCAATCAAGCCGACTCGCGGCGCGATCAGCCTCATCAGGCCCGTCGTCAGGAACGACACCCAGAACGCGGGAAGCAGACAACCGAGAATAAAAAACCACATGGAGATGAACGCCTCATTCCTCGGTCGCCGCGAGTAGGGTGCGTGGAGTCTTCGGAACGCACCGCTTGCGGGTCAAACCCCAGCCTCAAAGCTTCGCCATCC
>JAYTGQ010000255.1:0-6534 GCA_043733345.1 Schlesneria sp. | reverse complement strand
GAATGTGCTCGACCGACCTGTGGTTGTGAAGCTGCGGAACGAAGAGGCGCGACTCGACCACATCGTGCAGATGCTCGGTCAACCGGTGGAGTTGGCAGGCTCGGTCTATGTGCTTGGCCCGGATCGAACCGCCAGCGCAGCACAAGGCGCGACGGCCTCGCCGAGACTGGCCGATGGAACTGTACTGGTCTTCCGAAAGGGGTCCGTCAACCGCAACAAGCTGCCCGCCACGCTGCCCAAGCCATATGACTCGGAGATTGCGACCGGGGCGTTTCCGTCGTTGATCGGCGGTGCGCTGGGTCAGTCCTCCGAGCTGCGCAGTGTCGGACAACTCGCTCCGCTGATGCTTGCACCCGGACAAGCAGCGGCTTCCTCATCAGCACCATTCAGCGACCCGGTGCCGTCACTTCAAGCCCAAGCACCCATCTTCAGCGTCCCCGCGTTCAACCCGGATCCGCCTTCGATTCAGTCCCCGCCGGTGAGAAGTGAGACACAGCCTTCGAGGTCTGAAACGCTACCACCGCGTGTGGAGACCCAGCCGTCGCAGATGCCACTCCCAGAGACACCCATCGTGTCGAGTCGGCCGCGCGTGGCGACACTGCCGTTCGCGGGATCGGCACCGATGCGGAGTTCGTCCAGTCGCAGTCTGATCGAACCAGAACAAAATGCCCCACCACCGCCCGAGACGAAGCCGTTGCGGTCTCAACCGGATCGAGACGCGGGGCGGTCTGGTTCCGTGCCGTCGCTCCCCACTTCGCACGCCGCGCTCGAAACATTGTCCGGTTCAAAGGACTCGTCCCGCTTGCCGAGTTCCGATCTCACGGTGAACGAGAGTGGCGCGTCACCGTTCTCAGCGGGACAAATGTTCGGCGTCTTGGCTGGCGTGTCGGCGCTCATTGGCGCGGCATTGCTGGCACGCAAGCACTTCGACAAGCGGGAGCTGGCCGACAACTCGTCGTCTGCGTTCCCAGAATCGCCGCGAGCGCAACAGACTCCTATCGAAAAGGCACTCGCCGCCGCCGACTCGACCGCCGCGCGAACATCTGAATCGAATCGCGCGATTCCAGAACCAGAACGCACGAGCATCGAACCCGCTCCCTCCCTGAGTCCACTCACTTCCACGCTGCCAGCGGGAATGAGCGATCTCGATCAACTCATCAAGAACGCGTTGGCATTTCGCGAAGAGGCGTCGGTCTTTCCGACGGAGATCAATCTGCAAGGCCGCCTCGCGCCACGGCCGGTCTATCGTGTTGATCGAGCGGCCGAAAACGTCCTCGGTTCCGGGCCTCACTTCACCGCAAGCAACAGCGCTTCGGAGACCCGATCCGATCGGTTCGAGACATCCGCACAGTTCGAGCCAACAGCCGAACAACTGGAGTTGGACACGCATCCCGCCGCTGAGACCCGACTCTCGGGACCGCACTTCGGACGCCGTCGCAACGGCGCGAAGACGGTGGCGGTGGGTGTGTCCGCCAGTGCCGCGATGCCGATCGCACCCGCATCTAATCAGTCCACACCGCTGGCTGATGCGCTGCGGCAGTTGCAAGGAGACCGATCATCGTGAGCATTGGACTGGATTTGGGGACCACTCTGTTTCGTTCGATTCGCAGCACGGGGACGGAACTCGTCGGCCGCCAATGTGCCGCCGTCTACAGCGTGCTGGCCGACACCGCCAGCCATCGTCGGATGCTGGAACAATCCGGAGTTCGCTTCGCCACCTGCGGCAACGATCTCGTGCTGTTTGGCCAACCCGCCATCGAATGGGCGGACATTCTGAATCTGCCCGTGATTTCGCTGCTGCCAGACGGTCGCGTCCCGCAATCCGACCCGGTCGCTCGTCAAATCCTGGCGCTGATGGTCGATGCCGTGCTGCCTCCCGCCGAGCAAATCGGCGATGTCTGCTGTCTGACCGTCCCCGGTGGGCACGATCTTTCCCGCCACGATCTCCCCTACGATGTTCGCTTCTTTCAACAACTGGTCGCCCTGCGCGGTTACGAACCAAGATTGATGACGGCGGGACTGGCGGTGGTCCTCGCGGAACTGTCGGCCGCGTCCTTCTCGGGGATCGGCATCAGCTTTGGAGCCGGTTCCTGTCAGGTCGGTGTCGTCCATTGTGGACGCGAGTTGGCAAACTTCTGCTTCGACGAATGCCTCGTCGATCAATCCTCTGAGCGCCTCGACGCGAACGCCGTGTCTGAAGGGGCGGAGGCGAATCCAAACAAAGCCACAGCCCGCGACCACCTGTTGGTGCGCGCATTAACCGAGACTCTCACCGCCACCCGCGACGAACTTGAACGGCGCGACGTGGCGCGCTGGATGTCGCAGCCGACGCATATTGTCTGTACGGGAAGGCCCACCGCCGAAACGGGGTTCCTGGAACTGCTGATCCAAGTCTGGACCAGTTTGGAATGGCCAATGAAAGTCGGCACGCTCCAAATCGCGGACGACGCCGTGTACTCGATCGCCCGTGGCTGCCTGATTCAATCGCGTCTCGAAAACCGCACGGCAAACCAGCGCGCCGCCTGAACGGCTGGTGGACTCCGTAGGACGGGCACTCTTGCCCGTCTTTCCGTTTGGGCGACCGGCAGAAGTTGTCTTACCGTAGACCGAAGCCTGACGCGCAAGCGAAGGATCATTCTCCAAGCGTTCTTCGCTTGCGCGTCAGGCTTAAAAGGGGTCGCTTTTTCCTGCCGCTCGCCTTGAAGCCAGACGGGTAAGAGTGCCCGTCCTACGGTGACCGATCACGGCTTCATCGGGAACCGCAGCTTCGCGCGATGGACATCTTCATCGAAGCTGTTGGACCAGCCTTCCCAGTGAATCTTCAGTCGGCCGTCGGGATTCACGACGAGAACCTTCACCGGATGCCACTTGCCAGCCCATTCGGCCAGCAGTTTTTGGCCGACTTCCAACTTCGAGTCAGCGGCGACTTCTTCACCTGGCGCTTCAGCCGCTGCGGGCTTGTTGATCCCCGGCTGAGCCGGTTGGAACCCACCGACCGCTGCCGGTTGAGCACCTCGTTTGGCAAGCTCTTGAGGGTCGAGCGTCTCCATCAGTTTGTATGAGACCTTCATCGGCGTGCGCTTCGACGAGTTCGCTTCGTTTTCAGTCAGCTTCGCGGAGAACTCGAGATCGTGCGGCAAACCGGTCTCAATGTTGATCGAGAACGTGCCGTCTCCCTCAACCAGCACGCGCGGTCCCGCGCCGATCGACTCGCGAGTTTTCAAGTGGAATGATTTTTTGATCGTCTGGAACTTTCCGACCTGTTCTCCCAGCGTGTACCCGATCTTCAACATGCCACTGAATTGCGTTGTCTTCGGCTCACTGAATGGACTTCCGGGAAAACCGGGAAAGCCAGGTGGACGGAAGCGCGGACCAAACCTCGGCCCGAATGGAGAGCCACCCGCCGCCCCCCCCTCTTCCTGAAACACGAGCGTGACGGGCTGTGACAGCGACCACGACTTCTGTCGTCCCGATGGCAGGTGTTCGACGATCAGCCGCGCGGCGCGACCGAGAAAACTGGGCAGCGAGTGCGAACCGCGCAGATCGTAGATGCGCCCGAGTTGGTCGGTCTCCACTTCGTCCATGTCCGCACCGAGACCCCGGATCGACGAGTACATCCCACGCCGGGCGACCGACAGATGTGCGTTCGGATCGATGAAGTGTCCCGCGCGCGACTTCATCTGCGGCGTGAGATTCCCGTCGCAACGAAGGGCGATGTGAGTCCCCTTGCCGACGGGACCACCTCCCAGCGTCACCGTCACCAGCGCGGTGGCCATTGCGACTTGCTTGACCAGCGCGGGACCATCGAGCTTCGCACCGCCCGACCCCGCTTTGAACTTCACACCGTGCGTCGTGAGCATCGGCTTGGCGTCGTCGATCGGCACCGCGAAGCCGACGCTCGTCGCAACATCGGCCACCAGCTTGGCGAAATTTACACCGACCACTTCACCGCGCTCATTGACCAACGGGCCGCCGCTGTTGCCGGGATTGATCCCCGCGTCGATCTGCAACACTTTCTGGCCCTCGTCCGTGTTGATCCCCGAGATCGTGCCGCGCGTCTGCTTCACGTTGTCGCCGAGAATGCTCGACAGCGGGAAGCCGATCGCCCGGACTTCTTCGCCCAATTCCACAGCGTCCGAATTGGCGAGCGGCAACGTCGGCAGACCGGTCGCCGCGATGCGGATCAACGCGATGTCACGCACTTCGTCAGCATCAAGAACCGTCGCTTCGTAAGTCTTCCCGCCAATCGCGACTTCGATTTTGCTCGCTCCTTCCACGACGTGCTGACACGTCATCAAGTAGCCGTCGGGATGAACGACGAACGCGGTGCCGGTCCCCTGACCCTCTTCGTCCGGCTTCAATTTCGGCCGACTGTTCGGGTCGATGCCGGTGTAACTGAGGTTGCCTGACAAGTGCAGGAAGAGGTCTTGATCCTGATCGACCTCCACGTTGACCGCATAGACGTAAGCGTGACCGGTCTGCCAGCGATACCGCAGCGCGGGCGCGTTTTGCCCCGCGCCCACCGCTGCGTTCGGATCGAGCGGTTTGATGATCGGTGCCGGAACAACGCGATTGTTCGCGCCGTTTCCGCCCGCGTTTTCACTGTTCGCGCCATTGCTGCTCGAACCGTTCGCACTGTCCACTGCAACAACGCTCTGCTGCGAGCCAACATCTCCGCCCGGCTTCGTCCCCAATCGGCTTGCTCCCCAGACGGCGAAGATCACCAGCGAGGCCACCGTCACGAGACCGAACCCGCCGACGAGGCCCACCCAAAACGTCGCGCGCTGATTGGCATCGCTCAACGCGGATGTGGATTGATCGTCGTCTTCCCAGACTTCGACATCGCGCTGAGGCCGCACGCTGGGTGAGCGTTTCGGGCGCGGGGCCACGGGTGCGATCAATTCATCCAACTCGTGAACGACCTCCTTTGGAGTCGTGCCGCGTGAAGGAACCGACTCGTGTGGCTGGGGGCGGCGCTTCTCCGTCCCCAGCAATGACGCGGCAACCTTGTTACCGGAACCACTCGTCGCAGCACTCGTTCGCGCAGGCGCAGTGACCGCCGAAGATTGGAGCGCCGCGATGAAGGCCGCGCAGTTTGAATACCGCTCGCTCTTCGACTTGGACATCCCGCGCGACAAGACTGCGCGAGTCGCCTCGGCAAGACCTTCGATGCTCGGCGCGGCATCGTTCAAAACGCAAAGTCTGAGGATCGTCGGGTCGGTCGAATCGAACGGTCTCCGCCCGGCCAGCAGCTCATACGCGACAACCGCGAGCGAGTATTGATCGGCTCGTGCATTGAGTGGCTCGCCGCGCCATTGCTCGGGCGACATGTACGAGTACGTCCCGCCGCCGATCGACGAGGTCGAACTGATGCGGCTCGGGCTGGAATGGAGTTCAGCGGCCAGTCCGAAATCGACCAACTGCATCGTCGCCTCAACGCGCGTCGCGGCCTCGTCGCCCAGCATGATGTTCTGCGGCTTCACGTCACGATGCAGCACATGCGCGGCATGAGCGAAATCGAGAGCAGCAGCGATCGGCGCAAGCACGCGCGTCACCTCACTCAGCGGAAACTTGCCATGTCGCGCGACGAACGCCTTCCGATACGCCGCCAGCGTGTCTCCCTTGAGATACTTCATGACCACGTAGTAGCCGTACCGAACGTCATGACCGAGCAGGTAGAGCGGACAGATGTGTTGGTGTTGCAGGTCGTGAACGCGGTGAAACATTTGCTTCACGGCGGCCATCTGTTCGGTGTGGTGCGACAACTCCGGATGCAGCAGCTTGAGGACAACCGTTCGCTCGCCAACCAGATCGCTGGCCTTCCAGACCTCACCCATGCCGCCTCGTCCGAGACGCTCTTCCAAACGGAAGCCGCCCAATTCGTCACCGGGCTGCGGTAGCGCACTCGGCTGCGAAGCCGTGTGCGACGGTAAGCCCGCACGAGTCTTCGTCACGGAGACGCATGGCTCCTCATCACCGCGCGATGAGACCGGCTCGATCAGCGGCTTCGGCGACGCGGAGGATGAGAGGCTCGAATCACCCCACTGCTGCGACTCAGCCAGCAACGAGTCATACATGGGCCGGTCGATCTCACCGGCCAAGAACTTGTCGAGCAACTGCTGCCGTCGCCACGCCGCGCCGCCGTTCGCCCGATCCGGTTGTCCTGTCATGCTGTTTTTCCCCGCGTCGCGTGGGTGATGTTGCCCCAACTTCAATCAAGCAAACCTGCGGCCAGTATGCCCGGCCTCCGGATCGAACACCAACGGTCTGTCGGCGGGGGCCTTAGCAGCCCGTTGAAAAACGTAGGGTAAGCCTGCATGCGGACCATCACGTCATCCAACACAACAGAAAACTCAACGCCGTCATTGACGAACCGTTTGGCGCACGAGATGTTGCGCCGCGTGAAGCAAAGACCCGCATCAACAGCCCGGCCGAGTTAGCAGCCTGTTGAAAAACGGCTGTCGGGAGGGCGAGGCTCCTGCCGAGCCGCGAGAAACAAGCGACTTTCCTCACGCACATGGCTCGGCGGGAGCC
>JAYTGQ010000254.1:0-6534 GCA_043733345.1 Schlesneria sp. | reverse complement strand
GTAAGCCCCCCGGTTCTTGGGCGGAAGCCCTCTTTGGAAGAACCGGGGGGCTTACGCCGCCCCGCTCGGATGTCTCACCACTGACCGCGTGAGGTATAACTCCAGCTCCTTGTTGCCTCTTCGCACGGCAGCAAGTAGGGTGCGACTGATCTCAACGTGGGTAGCTCGCCCGTGTGAGACATTGCGGAAACAAAGGCAACATCATGGCACGCATCTTGATCGTGGAAGACAGCCCAACGCACGCCGAGCAATTGCAGGGGCTGCTCGTCGAAGGAGGTTACGACACGACGCTCGCTCGTGACGGCATCGAGGCCCTGCGCTCGTTGGCGCTGGTCCAGCCCGACTTGATGCTGGCCGACTACATGATGCCCGGCATGGATGGCCTGCAATTGATTGAGACCGTCCGGACCAACTATCCGCGCGTCCCCTCGATCTTGGTCGCGGCGCGCGGCAGCGAAGACATCGCAGCCGAGGCCCTGCAACGCGGAGCGGCGGGGTACATTCCAAAACGACGCGTCAGTTCCGACCTGCTGCGAACCGTGCAAAAACTTTTGAGTGCTTCGTCCATCAGTCGCCAGAACCAGCCACTCGCGGCGTGTTGGGAGCTTTCAGAATGTCAGTTCGTGCTGAAGTCCAACCCCGATCTGCTGGCCCCGCTTGTCGCGCTTTATCGTGAGATGATGACCCAGTTCCAAGTGGCCGACGAAAGCACCCTCATTCGCATCAGCGTCGGACTGACCGAGGCGCTCGACAACGCCCTCTATCACGGCAACTTTGAGTTGAGTTCCGACCTGCGTGACGGAGACGGCTTGGCGTGGCGCGAAGGGATTAAAGCGAGACGCAACGAGTCGCCCTATCAAGATCGCAAGATCTACGTGCAGAGCCGCATCACGCGCGAGGAGGCCCGCTTCACGATTCGCGATGAAGGTCGAGGATTCGATCCCAGCTCTCTCCCCACAACGCCCGATCCCGCCCACCTGGAACGCTCCAGCGGACGAGGCATCATTCTCATGCGCGCCTTCCTCGATGAAGTCACCTTCAACGCGACCGGCAACCAAGTCACGCTGGTCAAACGCCGAGTCGTAGGGTAAGCGTCTCGCTTGCCCGTTTTCACTCCTGCATTCACTCCCGTTCCCACACGAGGTTCTCACAGACTCCATGCAGATTTTGTTGGTCAATGACGACGGCATCCACGCTCCCAGCTTGTGGGCATTGCACGAAGAATTGGTGAAATGGGGTGATGTCACGGTTGTGGCTCCGTCCACTGAACAGAGCGGTGTCGGGCACTCGATCACATTTTTGCATCCGCTGCTCGCGCACAAGGAACTGCGGGAGGGGAAGCTTGTCGGCTGGAAGGTCGATGGGCGACCGGCCGACTGTGTGAAGCTTGGTATCCAACAGCTCTGTCCGACGCGGCCCGATGTCATCGTGAGCGGCCTCAATGCCGGAGCCAACGTCGGGCTGAACGTCCTCTATTCCGGCACGGTCGCAGCGGCGATGGAAGGCGCGTTCTTCGGCATCCCTGCATTCGCGGTGTCGCAGTGGATGGACGGCCCTCCCGATTTTCAGGCCACGGCGCGGCGAGCCGTTTCACTCTGCCGGCGACTGTTACCGCTCACTCGCCCCGGTGTGGTGTGGAACCTCAACTTTCCTTCCATTCACGCGGAGTGGCCGCGCGGCGTGAGGTTCGTCGGCATGGAGGCACGTCGCTCGAACGAAGGGATCGAGGAACGAATCGATCCGCGCGGACGGACGTATTACTGGAGCGGCCTCAACCCCATGAAGAGCCATGTGCTGGATGACGCGACCGACGTGAAGTCGCTGCTCGACGGCTACATCACGGTGACGCCGCTGCAATTCGACATGACTGCTCAATCGGCACTGGCCGAATTGCGCAGCGAGACGTGGGAGGTGCCAACACCATGAACGAACAAGGACGCGACTCAACACAATTCCTCGTCACGGACGAACACGCTGGCAAAACAGTCCTCGCGGTCCTGCGCGTGATGCGACCCGGCGAATCCTGGTCAAAGCTGCGGACGGAACTGCAAAAGGCGCGCGTCTCGTTGAACGGACTCGCGTGGCTCGACGAAGGCCGGCGCGTGGTCACCGGTGACGTGATCGCCATCGGTGACCAGTCGCTGCCGTCGCCACCCGGTTCAGAAGCCGTGCGGATTCATTTCGCCGACGCGCATGTGGTCGTGGTCGAAAAGCCGTCGGGCATGATGACGCACCGACGGCCCGAAGAACGGAACTGGTCCGCCGCACGCAAGGCCCGCCAACCGGCACTCGATGAAGCGGTGATCCAACTCCTTGTGAATCTCGCTTTGCAGCGCGGCCAAGGTCGTCCGCGCGGCAACATCGTGCGCTGTGTCCATCGCCTCGACCGCGACACCAGCGGTTTGATCGTCTTCGCCCGCAACGATGAAGCCGAGCTGCATCTGGTCGATCAGTTCCGCCGCCACGAAGTCCATCGCGTTTACTGGGCCGTCGTTCACGGGGCACCGCGCGACGGCACGATTGTCACGCACATCGCCCGCGATCGAGGCGACGGCCGACGCGGCAGTACGGGCAACTCGAAGATCGGCCAACGCGCGGTGACTCACATCCGGGGACTCGAACGACTCGGCCAATACAGCTTGGTCGAGTGCCGTTTGGAGACCGGCCGCACCAACCAGATTCGCATCCATCTCTCCGAGAAAGGGCACCTCGTGTGTGGCGACGTGAAGTACCGACAACCCTTCGCCGCCGAGATGATCGAAGACGTGAGCGGTGCGCCGCGACTGTCTCTCCACGCGGCCGAACTCGGGTTCATCCACCCGGTCACGCAGGACGAGGTCTATTTCACGATGCCCCTGCCACCCGACATGGAGCAGTTCGTGCAAAAGCTCCGGCACGGTCGAATGTAGTTCTACTGTGAGGGATTGGGTGGGAGGCTGGAGTGCAAAGTGAGAAGTGATCAGTGCAAAGTGCAAAATGAATGGGGGGGAACGACTCCGACAAACACGAACGTCCCCCAATGATCCTTCGAGACCGCCCGCGCCACGCCCGATGAAGGATGTGAGTGCCTTAACTTTGCACTTTGCACTGATCACTTCTCACTTTGCACTCATCTCAATCTGGCGAACCTTCACAGCCGAAGTCGGATGGGCACTCTTGCCCGTCCGCTCTTCAACCCAAAGCCGGACGGGCAAGAGTGCCCATCCGGCGTGTCTCACGTCACGGAGCCAGCATGACCGCAGCTTGGATCGGTCTCGGAGCCAACTTGGGGGACGCGAGGTCCGCGTTCGACGCGGCGCTGTCACAGCTCGACGCTCATCCGCAGATCACCGTCCTCACCCGCAGCAGTCACTACCGAACGGCCCCCGTGGGACAAGTCGCCGGGAACGTCTTCTTGAACGCCGCCTGTTGCGTCGAGACATCGCTCATTCCACTCGAACTGCTCGATGTCTTGCAGTCGATCGAACAGCAACTCGGTCGCCAGCGCGGCATTCAGTGGGGACCGAGAACGCTCGATCTCGACCTGCTGTTCTTCGGCGAGCAGATCGTCGAATCACCGCGTCTCACGGTGCCGCATCCCGGCGCGTGGTATCGCCGCTTCGTTCTCGACCCGCTGATCGAGATCGCTCCCGACCTGAAGCACCCGCTCTTCCAAGTCTCGCTCTCCGAACTACGAGACCGCCTGCAATCACGCCCCCTGCAGATCAACCTCGCCCCGCATTGGAACGCGCTGTGTGAATCCTCTCGCACTCAGATCGCCTCGCTGTTTCCCGGTATCACACTGACCGCTGACAATTCACCTAGAACGCCGGAAGGTCGAGCCACACGACCACTCAGGTTGAAGCTGCAGTCCGATGATTGGAAAGCAATCGCAGTCGCCGTCAATTCAATGTTCCCCGGCTTGCTCACTGCCGACCTCACTGCGTCGCCCGGCGAACCGCTCGAAAAAGTCCTCGACTTTCTCACCGCCCTCCACGACGAACCGCAGCGCCTCGGTGGCGATCAGTGAGCTTTCAACCAAAGCGGCCAGCGACGTTGATTTCCAGGCCGTGTGTGGGTGACGGATTCAGAATGACGGATTCGCCCGGCGTGAGATTTCTGTTGCGACCGACCTCGCAGCCTGTTGAAAAACGGTGGTCGGGAGGGCGAGGCTCCCGCCGAGCCGCGAGACACAAGCGACTTCCCTCACGCACATGGCTCGGCTCCCTTTTTCAACAGGCTGCTTGGCGAACTGCCGCGAAAGGGAGCGAGTCACGCTGGGAAATCGCTGACCGACAGTTAGAATCCGCCGCGCGTCACCGGTTTCGTTTTCACTCCCACAGGGACGGACAACACTCATGCTCAGCCAAGTCGTTCAAGATGCTCTCAACGAGCAAATCAATACCGAGTTCTATTCCTCGTACAACTACTTGGCGATGTCCGCCTTCTGTGAACAACAGAACTTTCGCGGTTGCGCTCACTGGCTGCGTATGCAAAGCGACGAAGAACACATGCACGCCCGGAAGATTTACAACTTCATGATCAACCGCAGTGCCCGCGTTGTCCTGAAGGAAATCTGTTCGCCGAAAATCAACTACGACTCAATTCCACACGTCTTTCAAGAAGCTCTCACACAAGAATTGGATGTCAGTCGTCGCATTGACCTGCTCTACGAATTGGCGTTCAAAGAAAAGGCCTTCGCCGCACTCGTTGAGTTGCAGTGGTTCATCAGCGAGCAGACTGAGGAAGAACGGACGGCACGAGACATCGTCGCCAAATTTGAACTCGTCAAAAACGACCCGTCAGCGCTGCTCGATCTCGACCGAGAACTCGCGAACCGCGCCCCGGCCTCCAATTCGACTTCGGGCGCAGCAGGTACGTGAAACTCGTGGGTGGGCATTGTCGCTATCGGCCAACCGAAGCAACACCGTGGTAGGCAGGGCCCCAGGGCCATCGCCTTGTTGGGTCTGCGCAACCTGTAGGGTGGGACCAGCGGCGCTTCGCCGCGCCGGCTCACCATGATTTCTCGAGGTTTCCTACATGGTGGGCCAGCGCTCGAAGCGAGCTTGTCCTACCCTACAGGAAAAAGGCGATGGCCCTGGCAGTGCCCGCCCTGCTGTTACTCCGACTCCGACTCCAACTGCCGCTTGCATTCTTGCAGCGCGGCTCGTTGGGCGTCGGTGATCTCGGGAAATTTGAGGTCGAGCTGTTTGATCTCGTAGGCGAGGATCATGGCGACGAGTGCTCGGCAGTTCCACTTCTTGTCGGCGGGAAGGACGTACCACGGGGCGTTCTTCGTGGAGGTCTCGCGCAGCAGCGATTCAAACGCCGACATGTAATCGTCCCAGTGAGCGCGTTCGCCCAAGTCGGCCGCTTCAAACTTCCAGTTCTTGGCCGGGTCGTCGATGCGGGCGAGCAGTCGCTGCTTCTGCTCTTCCTTCGAGACATGCAGGAAAAACTTCACAACGTGCGTGCCGCTGCGAGTCAGGTGCTGCTCGAAGTTGTTGATGCTCTCGTAGCGCTGCTCCCAGAACTTCTTCTTGTCGGGCTTCGCATCGGGGATGCGCTGACCGGCGATGAATTCGGGATGCACCTTCACCACGAGCAGCTCTTCGTAATACGACCGATTGAAGATCCCGATCCGGCCCCGTTCGGGCAACGCCTTCGAGCAGCGCCACAAGAAGTCGTGATCGAGTTCCTCGGCCGACGGCCGCTTGAAACCGACGACCTGCACTCCCTGAGGGTTCACGCCCGACATGACGTGCTTGATCGTGCCGTCTTTCCCCGCCGCGTCCATCGCTTGGAAAATGCACAACACCGACCACGTATCGGCGGCGTAGAGCAACTCCTGAGCGGCGGCCAGTTCCCCGGTACTCTTGGCCAGATGTTCGGCGGCCAGTTGCTTCCGCACTTCTTCGGAGAGCGAGTCATCGCCGTCCCAACTCGTGCTGTAGTCCTTCAGCTTGATCTTCTTCCCGGCCGGAACGCGGAACTGGTCGATGATGTCGTCGATCTTGAACATAGCGATGACTCCAAACAGGAAGTGTTGTGATTCGTGGCGTAGACCAACACTAACCCGCCGCGTGAGCCAGGGCGAGGGTTGAAAACACTCACCACTCGGGCAAGGGGCTGTGCATCTACGACATCCGAGAATTTTGGGAGTGATCGTGTCGTTCCCAAGGGTTGCCGCGTCACGGCGGCTCTGTTCTGAACCATCTTCCTACCACACATTTTTCTGCCATGTTCTTTGAGGAAGCGACAGAATAATGTGTGGCAGAAAGATCCGAATTCGTGCCGGTCTGCGGCCTGATCGTCATCCGCAAACTCTCGGAGATTGATTCTGCACAGCCCCTTAGCCAGGGCGAAAAATTACTTGAGCAATTTTTGGGAGCAACCCCTTGGATTCCGCCCAATTTGATGATGTCAAGCTCAAGTTATTTTTTCGCGGTTCCTTAATTCTACTGTCCGACTTTCCGTAGGGTGGGCACTGCCCACCACAAGGAGTTGCGGATTGGTGGGCAGTGCCCACCCTACATCTGGCTGAATCGGACAGTA
>JAYTGQ010000253.1:0-6538 GCA_043733345.1 Schlesneria sp. | reverse complement strand
CGTGGGCAACGCCCCGCGCGGCGTGCGGCGAAACACGATTCCACGTCGCCTGACGCGCGGGGCGTTGCCCACGCGGTTAAACGACGCGGCGTCAATCTTGGCCGCGTGAGGTATAAGACGGGCGGCAAGGAAGAGCTTACCCGCCGAAGCCTGACGCGCGAGCGAAGGATCGATTGCACGAGCGTCCTTCGCTTGCGCGTCAGGCTTCCAGCTGCGGTAAGACAACTCTTGCCCGTCGCCACTACGCCCCGGCGTACGTGTCGAACACGCGGACCTGCGCCCACGTCGGCTTGTTCTCTTCGATGAACTGCAAGTGCCTCGGAGCGATCTGGTAGTCGTCGTGAGCCTGCTTATTTTCAAACACCACGCACAGCCCGACATGAAAATCGCGAACATTCACCGGGCGAGCCAAGTCCGGCACGAGCGGCCCGGCAGCGTAATAAACCACGCCCGGATGACCGCTCAAGTATTTGTCACACGCGGCGATCAGCCCTCGGGTGTTCTCGGGCGTCCCTTCCTTCAGCGTGAAGTAGACGTTGTGAATCAACTGCGGTTGCTTGGCATCGGCCATCGAACAGGTTCCCATCCAGAGGTTCTTCGAGAGTGCGCCAGTCGCGTCCACCAACAGGCCCGCGTCCCGCACTCCACTGTCGTCACATTCTGAAGTGACGGGCGGCATCATGTCTCGGTTCGCCGCCGGTTGCCACTGTCGCGTGCCAGAGCCACCGTCTTGTTGGGTCTGCGAAATCTGTAGGGTGGGACCAGCGGCGCTTCGCCGCGCCGGCCCACCATTCATTCGCGACGTTTTCCGGTGGTGGGCCGGCGCTCGAAGCGAGCTGGTCCCACCCTACGCTGAAAAGGCGCTGGCCCCGCGCCAGAGCGAACCGAAGGTAAGAGGACCTGAGATGGCTTGAATGGCCCGACGCAAACCCCAACACTCTCGCCCATGAAACTCTCCCTCGTGATTCCGGTGTTGAATGAAGTCGATAGTCTGCGCGAACTGCACGCGCAGATTGCACGGGTCGCGGCCGAACGGTCGCTCGACATCGAGGTCATCTTTGTCGATGACGGTTCGCGCGATGGCTCTTGGAAGCTGATCGAACAGCTCGCGCGCGAAGACTCGCGCGTGATCGGCATCCGGTTTCGACGCAACTTCGGCAAGGCGGCCGCGCTCACGGCGGGATTCAGACGCGCGACAGGCGATCTCATCCTGACGATGGATGCCGACCTGCAAGATGATCCGGCCGAGATCCCGAGCTTCCTCGCCAAGCTTGAGGAAGGAGACGGGGCCGACTTCGTGAACGGCTGGAAAATGCGGCGGCTCGACCCGTGGCACAAGACTTACCCGAGCAAAGTCTTCAACTGGCTGGTCAGTCGGCTGACGGGCCTGAAGCTGCACGATCACAACTGTGGCGTGAAGTTGTTCCGCGTCGCGGTCGCTCGCGAGATTCGCCTCTACGGCGAGATGCACCGCTTCGTGCCGGTTCTCGCTCACGCAAAGGGCTTTCGCGTCGTCGAGCTGGGCGTGCATCACCGGTCGCGCCAGCATGGTCACTCGAAATACGGCTTCCGGCGGTTTGCGCGAGGCTTCCTCGATCTGCTGACGGTGACGTTCCTCACCGATTACGGGCAGCGACCGCACCACATGCTTGGCTGGGTCGGACTGGTTTGCCTGGGCTTCGGCTTCGCGGGGCTGGGCTATCTCGCCGCGATCTGGTTGCTCATGAACGTCTGCTCCGTCTGGCCACCGACTCCGATCGGCAACCGCCCGCTGTTGGCCTATTCGATCGCCTCCACGCTGCTCGGCGCTCAGGCCATCGCGGTCGGACTGCTTGCCGAGCTGATCGTCCACTACAACCACCGCGATTCCGACTCGTACAGCGTCGCGGAAGAAACGCGTTCGTCGAACTGAAGTCATCATCTTGTGCTCAGGGGTAGGACATCGTGAAGAGCGCAGACGTACTCGGCATCCTGTTTTGGGCGGCAGCGCTCGGCTTGGGCGGATGGAGGTGGTTTGTTGTAAGACCGCCTTCTGTATGGCTGAAGCCTCGCTTGGTGGGGATAACCTTGATTGCGATACCGGTCCTCGGCCTCGCCGCACTGTCAGGCTTCTGTATGGGCGGGGTGGTCGGCTGTGTGGGAAACACGATCGCTGCACTGCTATGGGGTTTGTTTCTTTTTGCCCTCTGGGCAACTCACCGTTACGAGCAGGAACAACGTCGCTCGACAGGCTGAGTGCAATTCCCATTACGCAGAGAGCGACAACTACTTTGAGATCATTTTGACAGGAGCCCGCCATGCTTTTAAAAAAAAGAATTCTATATGTAATCGGGCTGGTAATGTCGTGCGCGGCAGCGCTCGGTCCATTGAATGCCGACGACAAGCAACCCTTGTCTCGGCCCAACATCCTCTGGATCAGCGTGGAGGACATCAGCCCGGATCTCGGGTGTCACGGCGACAAGAACGCGGTCACACCGACGATCGACCGGCTCGCGGCGGAGGGCGTGCGGTTTACGAGGTGCTTCACTCACGCGGGGGTTTGTGCGCCGTCGCGGTCGGGGCTGATCACCGGCTGCTATCCGCCGTCGATCGGGACGCATCACATGCGGTGCCAGGGAGTCCCTCCCGATTTCGTGCGGTGTTTTCCCGAGTATCTGCGGCAGGTCGGCTACTACTGCACCAACAACGTGAAGACCGACTATCAGTTCGACGTGCCCGCGACGGCTTGGGACGAGAACAGCAACAAGGCCGACTGGCGCGGCCGCGACAAAGGCCAGCCGTTCTTCAGCGTCATCAATTTCATCACGACTCATGAAAGTCAGATCCGCGATCCGAGCAACGCCACGAAGAAGCTTGTGGCTGAACTGAAGCCCGAGCAGCGGCATGACCCGGCGAAGATGATCGTCCCGCCGTTCTATCCCGACACGCCGATTGTTCGGCGAGACATCGCGAACTACTACGACAACATCACGGCCGTGGACGGACAGGTCGCGGCAGTGTTGAAGAAGCTCGAAGAGGACGGCCTCGCCGCCGACACGATCGTCTGGTTCTGGGGCGATCACGGACGCGGGATGCCACGTTACAAGCGGTGGCTCTACGACACCGGCCTGCACGTTCCTCTGATCGTGTACGTCCCCGAGAAGTGGCGGCACCACGTTCGTCCCGACAACGCCGACGCGCTGAAACCCGGCTCGACCATTGATGACCTCACGGCGTTTGTCGATTTCGCGCCGACGGTTCTGTCGCTGGCGGGCCTGCCGAAACAGGAACAATTCCAAGGCCAAGCCTTCTTCGGCCCGCACCGCGTCACGAAACCGCGCGAGTTCGTTTACGGACACCGCGACCGGATGGACGAGACCTACGACCTGATCCGCACCGTGCGCGACAAACGCTTCCGCTACGTCCGCAACTTCATGCCGTGGCAGCCGTACTCGCAGGACATCGCGTACATGAACGAGATGCCAACGATGCAGGAGTGGCGGCGACTGCACGCGGAAGGAAAACTCACCGGCCCGCAAGCCGATTGGTTTCGCAAACAGAAGCCGGTTGAAGAGCTCTACGACACGGAGGCCGATCCCTACGAAGTCAACAACCTCGCCGCCGATCCGCGCTTCGTGGTCACGCTCGAACGGCTGCGGTCGCGATTGGAAGGTTGGATGGCGGAGATCGGTGATGTCGGCCTCATTCCCGAACCGCTGTTCGACGAACTCCAGCGGCCCGGTGCGAAGTACGACACGACCGCCGCGCCCGGCATCGCGTTCGTCACCGAAAGTAACGATGCGGAGTTGCCACCCTACCGATTGACCTGTCTGACCAAAGGAGCCTCCATCGCCTATCGCGTGCGAGCGATGACAACCAAACCCGATGCCGGCACTTGGCATTGGAAGGTCGCGTCACCCGATGAGACCATCCGCATGCAAGCGGGCGATGAACTGGAGGCCAAGGCGTGTCGCATCGGCTTCCGTGACAGCGAGGTCATCCGCTACCAATGGGGCCAACCCGCAATCGCGCCCGCGAAAGATGAGTCGCGTCTGCACTGGAGCCTGCGAATACCGAAGCGAGGTCCGACGCGCGCGGGTTGGCGCGGACCACACGCCGCGTTCGTCAGCCCGGTCGGCTCCGATCAGATACCGGATTCATTGATCGCCAGCCTGAGTCACGATTCTGCGTATGCCTTTTGGATGTACGACCGACGCGGTCGTTCTCTGACGGACACCAATTCACGCGATGCCTCAACGCTGCGAGATGTCGTGTTTCGCGAATTGCCTGTCCCGCTGAAACTCGTCGCCGCGCGGTGGCTGTGCGAAGTGGAAGACCCGGCACCGCACCTCAAGCTGCTGGTGGAAGCACTCTCGCACCCGCAGTCGAGTGTCCAACTCCAAGCCATCACCGCGCTGGACGACCTCGGCGAGAAAGCCCGGCCGGTCATCGACGACATCCGCCAGGCGACGAAGGGTGGCGAATACGTCGGCCGCGTGAGCCAGCGAGCGCTGTCGAAGCTCGACGAGAAATGAGCGACGCAAGGCGCGCGGGGTCATCAGGCAATCACAGGTCTGATGCTTCCACTTCTGATCTTTCTGCCGCTCTCTTTCTGTCTCCTTCTTCCCGCATCGTCAAAGCCGGGAGACAGAAAGAGAGCGGCAGAAAGATAAGTAGCAAACTGCCGGAGACGTGCCGCCACAGCCGGTCACTTCTTCGCCTTGCCCTGTCCCGCGCGAGGCAGCGGCGCACCGGTCGCTCCTTGTTTGGCGTACTCGCTGTCGCGGGAGGCCCAGAGATCAGCGAGTTCCTGCACCTTGTCGGGATGCTTCGTCACGAGGTCGTGTATCTCAGAGCGATCGGTGGCGAGGTCATACAACTCCCATGCCGCGTCGGCGCCCGCGGCTGTGATCTTCCAATCGCCATGTCGCAGCGCGCGATTGTCTTGATGCTTGAAGAAGAGTGGCTCGTGCGGACGAACGTCTTCCTTCGCAAAGTCGGCGACCAGACTGCGGCCGGGGAATGAGGGACGCGGTTCGTCGTTAAAGGTCATCGGGGCCGCGACGCCCGCCAGTTCGAGCAGCGTCGGCGCGATGTCCACCAAGTGGCCGGGCGTTCGTCGGAGTTCACCCTTCGCAGCGATGCCTACTGGCCAATGAACAATGAGCGGCGTCGCGATACCTCCCTCATGCGTCCAATGTTTGTGCTTGCGGAACGGCGTGTTCGCGGCCGTGGACCAGCCGGGGCCGAGGCCGAGATAACTCTTCGCCGAACCGAGCGGCACAGCGGGATCGTGCATGTCGCCGCGAATGATTTGCTCGGCGCTCGCTCCGTTGTCCGACGCGAAAAAAATGAGCGTGTTGTCGAACGCCTGCATCGTCCGGAGCTGCTCCAGCACGCGGCCGATCTCCCGGTCCATGCGGTCCACCATCGCGGCATGAATCGCCATCTTGGTCGCTTGGAATTGTTGCTGCTCGACGGACAGCTCCGTCCACGGAACCGCTCGCCCCACTTCGCCCGCGCCGATCTTCGCCTTCAGTCCCGCCTCATCCACATTCCATTTCGGAAACGTCTCGCGTTCGGGCGCGGAGAGGTCTGCCGTGTGCAGGCCCAACTCGCGCTGCCGCTTCCAACGCTGTTCGCGCACGACATCCCAGCCATCGCGATAGCGGTCCTTATAGCGCGCGATGTCCTCGGGCAAGGCATGCAACGGAAAGTGAGGCGACGTGAAGGCCAGATACAAAAAAAACGGCTCGCCTCGATGCTCCTCCTGGTGTTCATTCAAAAACTGAACGCCGCGCTGCGCGATGGCCGATGTGGCGTAATAGCCTTCGCTTTCGGAAACAGCCGGCAGTGGCTGGTCGTTCAGCGTGTGATGCTTCGGGCTGAAGAACCGGTCGTGGTCCGTCGAGTCGTAAGATCGCGCGAAGCCACTCGCCAGCACCGGCCCATCAATGTGCCACTTGCCTGAGTGATACGACCGATACCCGGCGGGCTTGAGCAACTGCGGCACCAGCGCGGCCCACTTCGGCCGCTGACCTTGAGGATCACGATTAACCTGCTGCGCGTAGTAGCCCGTCAGCAACGCTGCTCGCGACGGCCAGCAACGCGCCGTGTTGTAGAACTGCGTGTACCTCAACCCATTCGCCGCCAGCGTGTCGAGATTCGGCGTCGCGATCTCACCCCCATAACACCCGAGGTCCGAGAACCCCAGATCGTCGGCCAAGATGAACACCACGTTCGGCTTGCTCACACTCGCCTGCTCGCTACTCGCGTTGTCCGCCGCACGGCCCGACTGCACGAGACCCATCCAACACAGCGCGACGATGAAAACTCGGAACGACATTCGATCAGACATGACGGCACCTCCAAGTGAACTGAGTCAAACAAACCTGCGCGATGAGACCTCACGCGGTCAGCGATGAGACCTCTGAGCGGGGCGGCGTAAGCCCCCCGGTTCTTGGGCGTAAGCCCTCTTGGGAAGAACCGGGGGGCTTACGCCGCCCCGCTCAGAGGTCTCATCGCTGACCGCGTGAGGTCTCATCGCGCAGGTTTGTTT
>JAYTGQ010000252.1:0-16534 GCA_043733345.1 Schlesneria sp. | reverse complement strand
CTTCCCGTGAGCGGCTGGGCGCTAGCCGCCGGTGAGTTGGAACGACCGGCGGCTAGCGCCTTGCCGCTCACAGAATCACTGCGTCAAACCGGGAAGTTGTTGCGAGCCAGTTCCTAACTCGAAGCGTAAACGAGGATGTGAGTTGCCTCCTCGCTCACGCTTCGGGTGAGTGTCAGCTTCTCCCGTGTGCGGTATATGAGTGGGATCGGTCACGGCTGCTTCGCCAAGGCGCGCTGGATCGCAGCCTCAATGGATTGGTGAGAGTCTCCGCCGGCCCCCATGATGATGTCTTCGATCACGTTTTTGCGGTCGATGATTGTGACGTGCGGGATCGAATCGGCCTCGAGAAGTTGAAGCGTCCGACTGGCTCCGTAACCGTTGGGCCAATTGATCTTGGTGACGGACAAAAACTGTTTGCTTTTGGCGAGCGTGTCGGAGCTTTCACTCGTCAGCCCGAGAAACACAACTCCCTGCTCGCGGTACTTCTGTTCGAGGGCGATCATGTCAGGGGCGGCCATCCGGCACGGGCCGCACCACCACGCCCACGCATCGACGACGACAACCTTGCCTCGCAGTTCTTCGGGCGTCGGTCCCGATCCGTTCAGCCAGCCTTCGACTTCCAGCTTCGGCGCCTGCGTGCCAATCAGACGCGAAGTGGATCTTGCTGACGGGATCGATTGCTTGAGCATCAAGGCAAACCCAATTGCGAGGGCCGCGACGATCACGATGCCGATCAACCATGAGCGGCCACGCGACGGAGGCGGCTCGGAAACGGTGTCGTATTGAAAGCCTGACATGGTCGTCTGTGATTCCTGTTTTGGAGCGTGGCCACTGCTGTAGGACAGGCACTCTCGAAGTCCGGCTTTTCCGAAAGCCGGACTTCTCTCCAGCGTGCGTAATCCCGGAGAGAAGTCCGGCTAACAAAGCTAAGCCGGACTTCACTTGTGTCTGGGCCAGTCTTCAGCCAAGGGCATACTCTAACGTTGAACGATTCGATCACAACGCGCGTGACATCGCCGTTTCGGCTCCGCCTTCACTCTCAGCGAAGTCCGGCTTAGCTTTGTTAGCCGGACTTCCCGCCAAAACGATGCTCCGTCGAAGGAAGTCCGGCTTTAGGAAAAGCCGGACTTCGCAGCATTTCGCTCTCGCGGAGACTCGCTTCTCAAACGACCGGACTTTCGAGATAGTTCTGCCCACTTCGAGGTCCGCGAGCATGCGGGCTGCTTTCACGGAGTCGATGATCGCAGGGATGCACCGTAACGCTGGAATCAAAGATGACTGACTCTTCAATCGACCCCACTCCCCTTTCCTCTGAGAGCACAAGCTCTACGGAAGCGGGTGATCGGCCGAGTGAAACTCCTTCGCCCACTGAGGGGCCTCAACCGGTGGCCGCCTCCGACCAACAGATCGCCGACGAGCTGAACAGGGCCGAGTGGATGAACGATCGTCCACAAACGCTCACGCCGCACGGGTCGATTGGTTCGACGAGCTTTCTCTGCCTGATGGCCGTTCAGTTTTTGACGGTCCTCAACGACAACACGTTCAAATGGATGGCGGTCGCGATTGCGAAGCCGGTCCTCGGTGCGACGGTCGCGTTGTCACTCGGCATGGCACTGTTCACGATCCCGTTTATTTTGCTCGCCGTGCCAGCAGGGTATCTCGCCGATCGCTACTCGAAGACACACGTCATTCGCGTCTGCAAGATCGCCGAGATCATCATCATGCTGCTCGGGTTCGTGGCGATTCTGTCACACCAGGTCGAGCTGTTGATGGGTGTGGTGTTTCTGACGGGGGCCATGGCCGCGTTGTACTCGCCCTCGAAGTCCGGCTGCATTCCCGAGCAGGTCGAGGAGTCTCAGTTGTCAAAGGCCAACGGACTGATGGGCTTGATGACTGTCGTTCCCGCAGCGTTCGGTTTGCTACTGGGATACCAACTGGCCAGCATGATTCAGCCGACATCCGATTCGGTCATCACCGTCGCTTCGATGATGCCCGCTGCCTCGCCCGTGTTATTCATCGCAGTCGTCGGCTGGCTGCTCAGTCTGGGCATTCGCCCGTTGCCCGCTGCCGATGCCACACTGCCGATGCCACTCAATCCGATGGCCGAGACGCTCGCTTCGCTCCGACATTTGAACAGTGATCGACCGCTGTTGCGGGCCGCGTTGGGGATCGCCTTCTTTTGGACGCTGTCATCGCTGGCTCTCACCAACATGGATCAGTTGGGTGAGGCCGACTTGGGGCTGTCACAAGATTCGATTGGCTGGCTCGGCATGTCGCTGGTGCTGGGTGTGGGGATCGGCAGCATGTTGGCGGGCTGGTGGTCGGGCGGGCATGTGGAGTTGGGGATCGTGCCGCTCGGTGCGTTGGGGATCGCGTTCTGGTCGATGATGCTTTGCGTGGCCGGTTGGTACGGCGACACCTCCCCCGATTTCGCGTTCGTCGCTTCGTGCGTCTCCTTGTTTGCGTTGGGAACGTGTGCCGGATTGTTTGACGTGCCGCTCGAATCCTATTTGCAGCAGCGGGCGGAACCGAAGCATCTCGGGCAGGTGGTCTCGGCGACGAACTTCCTCGCGTTCTCCGGGATGCTCGGCGTGACGGGGTTGTACTACGTGCTGAGAAACGTGTTGCTGTTGTCACCCAGTTTCATCTTTATGCTCGCCGGGTTGGGGACGATCCCCGTCGCCGTCTACATCATCTGTCTGCTGCCGGGAGCGACGATCCGCTTCGCCGTCTGGCTGCTCAGTCACACGGTCTATCGAGTCCGTGTGTATGGTCTCGAACACATTCCGAAGACGGGTGGGGCGATGATCACGCCGAATCACGTTTCGTTCATCGACGGCATCATGCTGATGATGCACATCCCACGACTGACGCGGTTCATCGTCTATGCCGACTTCGTCAACAACCCGAAGCTGAACTGGCTGGCTCGGATTTACGAAGTCATCCCGATCAAAGCGGACGGTGGACCGAAGTCGCTCATTCAATCATTGCGAACCGCGCGCGAGGCCCTCAACACCGGCAGCCTCGTCTGCATTTTTCCCGAGGGACAACTGACGCGCACCGGACAGCTTCAAGCCTTTCAGCCGGGGATGCTCAAAATTTTGCAGGGGACCGGCGCACCGATCATTCCCGTTTACTTGCACGGTCTGTGGGGCAGCAGCTTCAGTTTTCGCGGCGGCGCATTTTTCAAGAAGCGGCTGCGAATCTGGCCGTATCCGGTGTCGATTCATTTTGGCCAACCGATCCTGCAACCGAAGAGTGCCGATGAAGTCCGTTTCGCCGTTCAAGAATTGGGAGCCGATGCCGTGGAAATCGACAAGCCGCGAGAACTGACACCCGCCCGCCATTTCATTCGCTCCTGCAAAAAGACGCTGAAGAAAGTCCGCCTGGCCGACTCAGGCGGGACCGAACTGACGGGCGGTCGATTGTTGGCGTCGGTCCTCGCACTGCGTCGCGTCCTGCTGCGAGACATCCTTGCGCCCGACGAGCAGCACGTCGGCATTCTGCTCCCGCCGACGGCAGGCTGTGCGCTGGCGAACCTCGCGGTGACATTGGCCGGTCGCGTCACAGTCAACCTCAACTACACGATGTCCGAGAAGGACATTAACTACTGCGTGAAGGACGCCGGGTTGAAGCGAGTCATCACGAGTAAGAAGCTGCTCGAAAAGAAGCCGCTCAATCTCGATGTGCCGTTCGTGTTCCTCGAAGACGTGAAGGAACAGGTCCGGAGCGTAGACAAGTTGCTCGCGGCGATCGGCACTTACGTGCTGCCCGCCTTGATGTTGGAGCGGTGTCTCGGACTGACTCGCGTGCGCATGGATGACCCGATCACGACGATCTACACGTCGGGATCGACGGGAGAACCGAAAGGTGTCGTACTCTCGCAACACAACATGTCGGCGACGGTCGATGGCGTCGATCAAGTCGTGCAGATCAAGGAGACCGACGTGATCCTCGGCGTGGTGCCGATCTTCCATTCGCTCGGCTACACCGCGACGTTGTGGCTGCCGATGATCCTGACTCCGAAGGTCGTTTATCACACCAATCCGCTCGATGCGCGCGAGATCGGCAAGTTGGCGCAGGACCACGGCGCGACGATCCTGTTCGGCACACCGACGTTCTTGCGCGGGTATCTCAAGCGGGTCGAGAAGGAGCAGTTCAGCAAGCTCGATCTGGTCGTGGTCGGCGCGGAAAAGCTCCCGATCGATTTGGCTGAACAGTTCCGTGACAAGTTCGGCATCCTCCCCTCCGAGGGCTACGGCACGACAGAGACCTCCGGCCCGGCGGCCGTCAACATTCCCGACCATCGCTGCGATGCGGTGACTCAAAAGGGGACGAAGCTCGGCACCGTCGGCAAGCCGCTGCCAGGGGTCGTCGCCCGAGCCATCGATCCCACGACGCGACAGCCGCTCGGCACGAACCAAGAGGGACTGATCGAGATCAAAGGTCCGAACATCATGCTCGGCTACTGGAACCGTCCCGACAAAACGGCCGCCGTACTGAAGGACGGCTGGTACGACACCGGCGACATGGGGTTGGTCGATGGCGAAGGCTTCCTGCACATCACCGGTCGCATCAGCCGCTTCTCGAAGATCGGCGGCGAGATGGTCCCGCACCTCAAGATCGAAGAATGCCTGCTCAAGATCATGGACGATCCCGCCAACGCCGACGCGGGCATCCCGCTCGCCGTCACCGCGATCCCCGACTCCAAAAAGGGAGAACGCCTGATCGTCCTGCACCGGTCGCTCTCGAAACCAGTCTCGCAAATCATCGACGAACTGTCGAAGTGCGACCTGCCCAACCTCTTCATCCCCTCGCAAGACAGCTTCATCGAAGTCACCGAGATCCCCGTCCTCGGTACCGGCAAGCTCGACCTGCGCGCCGTCAAACAACTCGCTCTGGACCGGGCGAAGGTTTAGGGTTCATCGGATGTTTGTGGGGGATTTGTTGGAGAGCGATGGACGACGGTGATCGGACTTCATCCCGTTCACTGGAGTCCCCCCCAAACTTCGGATGAACCTGACAACGAAGGATTCGCGGCGCGCTCCCAAGCCGTCAGGACGAGGCCGTGCATTCCGAGCGACGGTAGCCTCATGACGCCGGGAAAATGAGGGCTGAGGACTGGACCGCCACCGCCCGTCAGGATTAGCCAGGGGGCGCGAGGTGCATCGAATGTTGGGACCGTATGACCTTGGTGACGGCAGAGTTGGCGGACCAGTTCACGGATCGCACCGACTTGTCCCCACAGCAGTCCGTTGCGGATCGCTTCTCGCGTGTTGCGACCGGGCGCGACTGGCTCGTCGCCGCCAAGTTCATGGACGGGCAACAATGGCAGCAACGCGGTGTAGTGATGCAGTGCCTTCGCAGACATCTCTAGCCCCGGCAAGATGGCTCCGCCGCAGAATGTTCCTGCGGCTGAAATGTAGTTCACGGTCGTGGCGGTTCCCGAGTCGATGACGATCGCGGCGCGGCCGGCCGGTCGCAGTGCGTTAGCCGCGACGGCACTGAGCAACCGGTCGAGTCCCACCTTCTCGGGAAAATCGACATCCACCGCGACCGGGATCATCGAGCAATCTCGCACGAGAAACGGTGCGGGCCAGTCCTGCTTCTCCCAGCCTTCCAGCAACCGTTCGACCGCGTGCGGGTTCGTCCCCGAGATCGCGGCGCGTTGCCCGGTCTGTTCGGTCCACGCAGCCAGCATGTCCCACGGGATCGCGTCCTCGACCGGCATGGCTTCAAATTGCTGGCACTCGGGCCAAGCCGGTTTTGAAATCGACGAGTGTCCCGGCTCAAACAGCCCGAACTTCATGCGGCTGTTCCCGGCGTCGATGGCGAGGATTGAGGAGGGCGAGAACGGGTTGTTCATCGTGATGTGCTTGAGGCAGAGAGTTGTGACTGAGGACAGTGGCCGGTAATAACGTCAACCGGCAAGACTTGTCTGACCCACACCAACCCGAAGTGTGAACGAGGGCGAAGTCGATCGATGTCCTCGTTCACACTTCGGGTTGGTGTCTACTCGTTCACACTTCGGGTTGGTGTCTACGGGTAAACCATTTGGTGCCGGTCGCCTCACGTAACCGTAGGAAGGGCACTCCTGCCCGTCCAGTCTTCAACACCAATGCGGGATGGGCCAGAGCGTTCGTCCTCCAGTGCCGCCATGAAAGGACACCGATGAACCTTGCCGATTTGACTTGGACCGATGTTGAGAACCTGTCGCGAGACATCCCCGTCGTCGTTCCCGTGGCAGCGTTGGAGCAACATGGGCGGCATATGCCGCTCTTTACCGACAGCCTGCTGCTGGGCGAGGTCGTGCGGCGAGTCAGTGCCGCGATGAAAGATCAGGTGCTGTTCGCTCCGTTGATGTGGCTGGGGAACTCGCACCATCACATGGACTTCCCCGGCACGTTGTCGGCCAGTCCGCGTGTCTATCTCGACCTGCTCAACGACCTGACCGAGAACCTGATCGCGCACGGGTTCCGTCGGATCGTGTTCCTGAACGGTCACGGCGGCAACACGACGCCGGGCAAGCAGGCGCTGTTTGAAGTCCGCCAGCGGCATCGCGCTCGCCGCGACCTGCTGTTGTTGTTCGCCACCTATTGGGACAGTGCCAAACCCAACGAGGGCCGCTCCGACCTCGTGCAGTCTCAGATGGGACATGCCTGCGAATGGGAGACCTCAATGATTTTGAAGCTCGCGCCGCATTTGGTGAAAGACATCTCCAAGTTGGAGACGGTCCCGTTCGGCTTCGCGTTTGAGCCAGCCTATCGCGGCTGGACGACCAAGGATCGCTCGGCCCCCGGCTATATCGGGTCGCCACAAGCCGCCACCGCCGAGAAGGGTGAACACCTGTTTCAAACGTTCTCGAATGGCGTGTGTCAGTTCCTCGATCAAGTCATCGCGTGGGATGGGAAGAGCTGGGAGATGGCGTGATGATTGTTTTAGCCAAATGCTCCACGACGGAGCCAGACGCACAAGATTGATCGAGACTTTCTCGAAGGACGAGCAATAACGATGTCATCGAATGAACCACAGACAAATGCGGGGGAAATATCAAAATCCGAATCGAAAGTGGCCGCATTTGCCAAGAAGTGGGCATTAGTCAGATTCGCGATCACCGTGGCGAGTGCGGTGAAGAATTTTGTTCGTCGTCATTGGGTCTGGTGGATTTGTGGGCTGTTACTGCTGGCCAGCACGATCAACTACATGGATCGGCAGACACTCTCGAACACGTCGAAGCGAATCACCGACGAGTTCAAACTGTCCGATGAGCAGTACGGCAATTTGGAGTTGGCGTTTGGGTTGGCGTTTGCCTGTGGGGCGACCGTATTCGGGATCATCGCCGACAAGACCAGCGTGCGCTGGCTCTATCCCGTCGTCTTGTTGCTATGGTCGATGATGGGCTTCCTGACCGGCTACGTCGAAACCTACGCGGGGCTGTTGCTCTGCCGACTATTCTTGGGGCTGTTTGAGGCCGGGCATTGGCCTTGCGCGTTGAAGACAACTCAGCGGCTATTGCCTCCCGACAAACGAACGCTCGGCAACAGCGTGCTTCAGAGCGGTACAGCCATCGGCGCGATCATCACGCCACTCATTATGAAGATGATGCTGACGGACCAGCCCGGCAGTTGGCGTCCCGTGTTTCAAGTGTTGGGCGCGATCGGCGTGGTCTGGGTGTTCTTATGGCTGGCCTCTGTTCGGGAGCAAGACTTGAGCGCTGGCGAGCCTTCCACCGCAGCCGTTCCGTCCGCGAAATTTCCCCTCGTCCCGGCTTTGCGGGGAGAGAGGCCGGAGGTGAGGAGCGATTGGGTTGGCCCGAAAGAACACGATGCATCGCTGTTCGATGCGGTCTTCAGCCGCAAGTTTCTCGTGCTGCTGATCGTCGTGATCTCGATCAACTCCAGCTTTCATGTGTTTCGAGTCTGGCTCCCCAAGTTCCTGCAACAGGGGCGAGGCTACACCGAATCAGCAATGCTCAATTTCAACTTCTGGTTCAACGTGATGACCGACGTGGGCTGTCTGTCGGCGGGAGCGTTGACCGCAACACTGGCTTATCGCGGCTGGTCAGTCCACGGCTCGCGCTGCTTGGTGTTTGGTCTCTGTGCGGGACTGGTCTCGTGCGGTGGCTTGATCCCGTGGCTGCCACAAGGTCCGGCGTTGCTCGCGGTGCTGCTGCTCGTCGGCGCGGGAGCACTCGGGTTGTTCCCCTGTTACTACTCATTAAGTCAGGAGTTGACGAAGACTCATCAGGGCAAAGTCTCCGGCCTGTTGGGGACGTTCGCGTGGCTGACTTCATCTCCACTTCATCCGCTGTTCGGACGGTGGATCGACCAGACCAAATCGTTTGATCTCGGCATGGCCCTCGCCAGCCTGACACCGCTGGTCGGGTTCGCGGCACTCTGTCTGCTCTGGCCGCGCGATACGAGTCGCCCGGCGTGAAACTCGGGATCAGGTGATTCAACGTTCACTGGCGATGACGATAAACGACGATGCAGTCCCTGCGGCCTTCCCTCCTTTCGCGAGGTGGCTTGCGTCAGCTCAGAGCGTGTCAGGCCCGTGGTGCGATTTGATTCTCGCTGAGTCGATGAGCCGGACAGGCAGTTTGCCTACCCCTAATCGGCTCAACCCTCCCAATAAGCATGACCGTTTTGGGTTGTGCAAGTCTCGAAAACTGTCCGCGTCGCCACGAGCGACTTCATCGCAACAGCTTGACAAAGCGGCAGTTGTCGATATGTTTGCCTCTGAATTCGCGTTTGAATAGACGCAATCAACCCGCCTGATACTGCTCACCAACGCCCGCCCAACTCCCGGTTAAACCACCTGCCTCGAATTGAACTCAGCAATCAGACGACGATGACAAGAAAAGTCACGTCAAATGGTCGCTGCCCCCGTGAAACTCCAACCTGTTCGCTGTCCCCACGGCATGAGGAACTGACCATGCACGATCGAGCGTTCCGTAGTTTTCCACTGTCGGCGAGTCTCTTCGCGTTGGCCGTCTTGGCCAGTGGCGCGAGTTCGACCTTCGCGGCTCCTCCCAAGGGACTCGGTGATCCGGGCCAACTGACGCAGCTTCGGTTGGAGCCGAATGCCGAGGGGAAGGGCGTCTTGCTGCGAAGCCGTGACGGGCGGCAACAACTTTTCGCGACGGGGGTCTACTCCAGCGGTCAGCTTCGCGATCACTCGCGATCCGTGCAGTACACGTCCGAGCCAGCGGGTGTCGTTCAGATTGATGCAACCGGTTACATGGTGCCGCTCAAAGATGGCAAGACCGTGGTCAAGGCGGTCGGCTCGAACAATATCGTGTGCGAAGTCGCCGTCGAAGTGACCGGTGTGGCGAACGACATCGCCATCAATTTTCCGAACCAGATCGTCCCGATCTTTACGAAGCTCAACTGCAACAGCGGCGGCTGTCACGGGAAGGCCAGCGGGCAGAACGGCTTCAAGTTGGGGCTACTCGGATTCTTTCCCGAAGACGATCACGAGTTCCTCGTGAAGGAAGGCCGTGGCCGGCGCATCTTTCCGACCTCACCGGGCCAAAGTTTGTTGCTGACCAAGCCGATTGGAAAGTCTCCCCACGGCGGCGGCAAACGGATGGAGGCCGATGGTTACGAGTACCGCCTCATCTCACGTTGGATTGAACAGGGGATGCCCTACGGTTCCGATAAGGATCCCGTCGTGACCGGTATCAAGTGCCTGCCTGAAGGTCGTCTGATGGATCGCGGTGCCGATCAGCAGATCACGGTTCAGGCCACGTACAGCGATGGCTCGACTGAAGACGTGACTCGCATGGCGCTCTTTGAAGCGAACGATCCCGAAATGGCCGAAGCCAGCGCGACGGGCCTCGTTAAGACACTGGACCTGGCTGGCGAAGTCGCGATCATGGCCCGTTACCAAGGTCAGGTCGCTGTCTTCCGCTCAACGATTCCGCTCGGGGCTGAGATCGCTGCTAAGCCCGTCATCAAGAGTTTTATCGACGAAGCCGTTGTGGGCAAACTCGACGTATTAGGTATTCCGGCCTCACCCGTCTGCGATGACGGCACGTTCCTCCGCCGGGTCTACATTGACCTCACAGGCACCCTGCCAACGGAAGCCGAAGCCGGTGAATTTCTTGCCAGCGCCGATGCCAACAAGCGGGCAAACGTCATCAATAAGTTGGTCGATTCGCCAGCGTATGCCGACTACTTCGCGAACAAGTGGAATTTGGTCCTTCGCAATAAGAAGCGAGCCAACGATCAGACTGCTCCAACCTATGGTTTCCACAAGTGGATTTGGTCGAGCCTCTACGAGAACAAGCCTTACGACCAGTTCGTGCGCGAGATTCTGACCGCCTCGGGCAACGCGGATGACAACCCGCCTGTCGCGTGGTATCGCGAAGTCGATCAACCGAACGAGCAGGTCGAAGACGTGTCGCAACTGTTCCTCGGACTGCGCATTCAATGTGCCCGCTGTCACCACCATCCATTCGAGAAGTGGAGCCAGGACGACTACTACGGCATGGCCGCGTTCTTCAGCCGCGTCGGTCGGAAGAACATCATCGGTGGCAACAATGCAATGCGCGACAAACGCATCTTCAATATCGACAATCAGGGACCGGCTCTCGCCCGCAATGAACGCTCGGGCAAGATGCTTCCTCCGACCGGACTGGGAAGCAAGCCGTACACGGTTTCGGCCGACGATGATGCTCGCGTGTTATTGGCCGACTGGATGTCGGATCCTCAGAATCCGTTCTTCGCCAAAGCGATCGTCAATCGGTACTGGAAGCACTTCTTTAGCCGAGGCATCGTCGAGCCTGAAGACGACATGCGGGAGACCAATCCGCCCGCGAATCCCGAGCTGTTGAACAAGCTCGCGCAGGACTTCATCGCGCACAAGTTCGACCTCAAGCACCTCGTCCGCACGATCTGCAACTCGTCCACGTACCAGCTCACTTCGCTGCCGAACGAATACAACTTGAAGGACAAGCAAAACTTCTCGCGCTACTACCCGAAGCGGCTCACCGCAGAAGTCCTCTACGACGCCTTCCATCAAGTGACGGCGACCGGCCAGGCTTTCGGTGGCATGCCCGCCGGAACTCGTTCGATGCAGTTACCCGATCCCGGAGCGGCTCAGAACGTCTACTTCCTCAAAGTCTTCGGCCAGCCTCAGGGCGACACCGCCTGCGAGTGCGAACGCTCACAGGAAGCCAATCTCGCGCAGAGCCTGCATCTCCTGAACAGCAGCGAAGTCCAGAACAAGATCGCCGACGGCAACGGTCGCTCGGGCAAGTTCGCCAACGAGAAGGACCGCCCGACCGATGCCAAGATCAAGGAACTCTATCGCTGGGTCTACAGCCGCGAACCCGACGCCGAAGAAATGAAGATCGCCCTCGCCCACGTCGAGAAACACACGGCCAACCCCAAGGTCGCCTACGAAGACATCATCTGGGCGCTGATCAACTCGAAAGAATTCTTGTTCAATCACTGACGGGGTTGGTACATGCCAGCGCGTGACCGATTTCATGACGCAGTTCGACACGCTCTGGAAAAGGCGGGGTGGTTGATCACTCATGACCCGTTCCGGTTGTCGATTGGTGATCGCAATCTTTACGCCGACTTGGGGGCCGAACGTCTGTTGGCTGCCGAACAAGGGGCTCGAAAGATTTGCGTTGAGGTCAAGTGCTTTGCGGGAGTGTCTCCTGTTGCCGACTTGGAGGAGGCACTTGGGCAGTACACGCTGTATGAAATGTTGTTGAAGGGGGCTGAGCCGGAACGTGAGATGTGCTTGGCGGTCCCGGTCGATGCGTTCGCAGACGTGTTCAGCGAGCCGCTCGGACAGTTGGTACTTCACGAGAAGATTACGCTGCTGATTGTTTTTGATCCCACCGAAGAGGAGATCGTCCAATGGATACCCTAGTTTGCGGTCGTGATGCCATTGAACAATTTCTGCGGTATCAAGCCTCGCTCTCGCGACCCGAGGATGACTTCCAAAGTATCGCGGTGATCGACCGCGACGGTGACAACTATCTCTTGATGAGCGCGGGTTGGAGCGATGGCAAGCGAGTCCACGGTTGCGTTGTCCACGTCGATGTCGTCGGAGATCAGTTCTGGATTGAGAAAGATGGCACCGAAGAAGGGATTGCCGCCGTACTTCTTCAAGCGGGCATTCCGAAGTCGCAGATCGTTCCCGCGTGGCGACGCCCAGATATCCGCAATCACCCCGAGTTCCGCTCGGCTTGGTGTGAGTCGGCGTGATCCGAGAATCTCCCACCGAGCCGCATGTCCCCATCGGTCTCTTACTCGCCCACCTAATTTCGATTGTTTTTACGCTTTGGCCACCATCGAGCGATTCCGCAGGCGGTGACGGGACAATCCGATAACTACGGGAGGTCAAGCGTCAGTCGCCCACTTGCCCATCGAGAACTACACCATGCGAATGCGTGCCCACTTGAATTCCTGCCGTAAGCCCCTCGCCCTGATCACCATGATCGGGCTGTTCGTCGTCGGCGTATCGTTGGCACATGCCCAGCTTCCGAACACGCGACTGTTTGCCGTGTTCCCTCCGGGGGGGCAGGCCGGGGCGGCGGTGGACCTGACGATTACGAGTGGCCTCGAATTGGAAGAGGTCAATCGACTGCTGTTCAATCATCCGGGGATCGTGGCCGCGGCGAAGATGCAGGACGTGGCGGGCAAACCGACGCCGGTGATCAATCAGTTTGCGATCACGGTCGCGGCCGATGTGCCTCCTGGGAACTATGAAGTTCGCGCGGTCGGCTTCTTCGGGATCAGCAACCCGCGCACGTTTGTGGTCGGTGCGAAGAAGGAACTCAACGAGACCGAGCCAAACAACACGCGCGAGACTGCGCCTGTCATCGAACTCAATCAGACCGCGAATGGGCGCGTGAACGGCGCGACCGACATCGACTGGTTCAAGTTTGCAGGCCAAGCGGGACAGCGAGTGCTTGGTGATTGTGCCGCCCGGCGGTTGGACTCGAAGCTCGACGCGAACCTCGAACTGTACGACGCGACCGGTAAGCGACTGGCTGCGGCGCGGAACACGCTCGTCAATAAGGACGCACTGCTCGACGTGACGTTGCCCGCCGATGGCGACTACTTCGTCAAGCTGCATGACTTCGTGTACGGCGGCGGTGAGGACTATGTTTACCGGCTCACGCTGACGACGGGACCGCACATCGACTTCATCGTGCCTCCCGCCGGAACGCCCGGCTCGAACAATCAGTACACGGTCTATGGCCGCAACCTGCCGGGAGGCCAGCCGTCTGATGTTGTCTCGCGCGGGCGACCACTTGAGAAACTGATCGTCAACATTCCTCTGCCCGGCCAAGCCGACACGCTCGATCCGAAGACGGTTCTCGAACCATTCTCGGCCGGGATGGATGCGGTTCCGTTTTCGATCCCGTCGCCAGTCGGACCTTCCAACGCTGTGATGGTCTATCTCAGCGGAACCGCTCCGGTTCTCGAAGTCGAACCGAACAACGTGGCCGCTCAATCGCAAAAACTTGCGGTGCCCGGTGAGGTTGCCGGTCAGTTCCAGTCGCGCGGCGATGTCGATGCTTACACGTTCGAGGCCAAGGCCAAAGACGCTTATTGGATCGAAGTCATCGCGCATCGAGCCGGCTCCGCCGCCGACCCGGTCGTCGTGTTGGACCAAGTGAAGTTAAACGAAAAGGGTGAAGAGGCTCTCACGCGAATGAGTGCCCTTGACGACGATCCTGCCAACCCTTTAGCCAACCTCTTCGACACGGTCAACGACGACACGGCCGTAAAGTTTGTGGCTCCAACCGATGGCAACTATCGCGTCACACTGCGTGACCGCTATGGCACCACGCGCGGAGACGCGAGTCTTCAATACCGACTCATCATCCGCAAGGAGACGCCCGATTTTCGAGTGGCCGCGATCGCCTCGGCCCTCACTCCACCGGGGCAACGTCAGGCGGCTCCCTCGGGAATCACACTCCGTCGCGGTGACAACTTCCCGATCAACGTAGTGGCCTTCCGGCGCGATGGCTTTGCGGGACCGATCACGGTGAGTGCCGAAGGACTTCCGACTGGAGTCACCTGTCGCGACATGAGTATTGGCGCGACGCCTTCGAGTGGCGTGCTGGTGTTCACCTCAACGGAGGACGCTCCCGCTTGGGCAGGCACGATCAAGCTCGTGACCAAAGCCCGGATCGATGATCCCGTGGCGACGGAAACATTGACGGCCGCTCAAGCAGCGGCCAAAGCCGCGGGCGATGCACTGATTGCTGCCGACAAAGCGGTCGCGAAACCTGCCGACGATTTGGCGAAGGGGAACGAGGCACTGAACGCGGCCAAGGCGGAACTTGCCGCGAAGACGGATGACGAGGGGCTGAAAAAGAAGGCCGCCGATGCGGAGGCCAAAGTTGTGGCGCTCACGGCAGCGCACAAAACCGCCGCCGATGCGAAGGCTGCTGCCGACCAAAAGGTCAACGAAACCAAGGCCGCTGTCGCGCAAGCCGATGCCGCGAAGAACGCCGCCGCCAAAGAGGTCACTCATCCCGCACGCTACGGCACTGTCATTTGGAACGCCGCCGCCGCGAACCAGCAGGCCGATTCGCGAGTCGCTCAAGCAATTGAACTCTCGGTGATCGAAGAACCGTCACCGTTCCAACTCGTCACGGATGTGCATCGCGTTGAGGCCAATCACAACCGACAGATTCTCGTTACGGTGAAGGCCGCGCGGCGGAACGGCTTTGATCAGCCGATCACCGTGACCGTCGTCGGCCAACCGCAAAACGCCCAAGTGGAAAACAAGCCGATTCCCAAAGAGAAGTCCGACGAGGTCTACCGCATCTTCATTCCACCGAACGCTCCGGTCGGAACCTACGTCACGTACCTGACTGGTCAGGCACAAGTCTCGTACCGCAAGAACCCGGCGAAGGCGGATCGTGCGAAGGTCGAGTTTACAGCCGCCGAGTTGGTCGCGACCGCCGCTGCCGAAGCTCTGAAGAACGCGACCACCGTCAAGGACGCCGCCGTCAAGAAGGCGACCGACGACGCCGCCAACTCCAAGAAGCTGACCGAGACAAAGGGAGCCGCTGACAAGGTGCTGATCGACGCTCAAGCCGCCGAGAAGGTTGCCTCTGAAGCCCTAAAAAATGCGGGCGACAATGCCGACATCAAAGCTGCCGCCGAGAAGAAGCTGACCGAAGTCCAAGCGGTCGTGAAGACCGCGACCGACGGACAAGCCGTCGCCGAGAAGGCACGTGTGGACGGCGAAGTTCTGTCAAAACAGGCCGACGAAGCGAAGGTCAAATCGGAAGCCGATCTCAAAGCGGCCGACGACAAAAACAAAGCGGCCATCGCCGAGAAGACCGCGACCGACGCCAAGTTCAAAGCCGCCGATGCCTATGCCAAAGCGGCCAACATCCCGTTCAATCCGACCACCACTCCGATCATCATCACGGTGAAGGCGGCTCCGTACACGATCACTGCCGCTCCGGCCGATGGCGGCAACATCAAGCAAGGGGCGAAGGTCGAAGTGAAGTGCGAGATCAAACGTCAGAACGGCTTCACCGGTCCGGTGACACTCACGCTGCCGTTGCCTCCCGGAGTCGCGGGCATCAAAGCCGAATCGGTCACCATTCCCGCCGAGCTATCGGCCGGATCAATCTTCATTGAGGCCGCTGCCGACGCCCCCGAGGCACAACTCGCCAACATGGTCGTCCGCGTCGTTGCTCAATGGGAGGGTGAAGCGGCGGTCGATCAACCCGTGACGCTGAAGGTTGTGAAGTGAATACCGGCAGAACTTAATGTTGGAGACATCACCATGAAACTTTCATTTGAGCAGGTGCGAATGATTCGTGCCGGTCAGGCAGTTGAAGTAGAAGACGATGAGGTGGGAGAAACTTGTCTCGTCGTCCTCGCAAAGTCGGTAAGACGTTCCTCCCTGTTGGACGACTTGCAGATCCCGATGGAGGTCGTCAGTCAATTGGTGGACGAGGGGATGGCGGAGTACGACGAAGGCGATCCGTTATTGGAACGCTATCAAGTTGAGGAGCGAAGTCGTGCAACGCGGTGACATCGTGATGGTCGATTTCCCCTACAGCGATGGGATGCAATCGAAGTTCCGTCCGGCGGTGATCGTTCAAAACGATCGTTACAACTCAACGTGGAGAAAGACGGTCATTGTGATGGTGACGGGGAACACGAGCCGAAAAAATGAACCTGCTCATCTTTTCCTCGATCCTGCAATTGATTCAGGACTGGGACTGAGCGGACAGTCCGTTGTCTCGTGCTTGAACTTTTACACACTCGACAAGCAGGCGATCACCCGAAAGATGGGACAGCTTTCTGCGTCGCAATTGATTCTGCTGGATACTTGTCTTGTTGAGGCTCTTGGAATTACGCGACTCTGATCTTCATTCCTGCAACACGAATGAAGTCCTTTTGAAGGACACTGGTATGCGAAGCTCAATCACCTTTTTTCTACTACTGGCAACCGCAAGTCCTGTCTTCTCGCAGGAACCTGCCAAGAAGGCGGGCAAGATCGAACCCGTGGCGGCCAACCTTGGGAGGCC
>JAYTGQ010000251.1:0-2311 GCA_043733345.1 Schlesneria sp. | reverse complement strand
CTCGCCGGCCTCGGCGGCTTCCTCCTGAGAAAACGCGACGGCGACCCCGGCTGGCTCACCCTCTGGCGCGGCCTCGACAAGCTCCTCCTCGCCATCCGTGGCTACACCGCAATGAACCAAAAATGTGGGTAAGAACAAGCGCTCCAACCCCGGCCACCCCACCGGCCAACAATCCCCCGTTTTCGGCAAGCGTTGCTCCGGAGAGAAGTCCGGCTAACAAAGCTGAGCCGGACTTCAGATGACGAGTGGGACAACTCCGGCGCTCGGCGTACAATCGCCGACCCGCTCACAAGGACTGCGCCCTCATGATGCTCGTACCGCTGGCTGCTTCCCCGCTGATGGTCAACCCGGTCCCGCCCGCTCTCATCTCGCTGATGTTTGGGCTGGCGGTGTTCTTGTTTGCGTGGACGATCTGGCGGACGCTCGCCACGGATGACCTCACGCAAGAGAACGAGTGGCGGTACGACGTGAACCGGATCAACGAGCTGCGTCGAATCAGCCCGTTCTTTCGGACGCTGCAACCGCTGGTGCAGGCGTTCGCGCGATTCAATCGCGGTGCGTTCGTCGAGCAACTCCCGGAGATTGGGCGTGAGATTCAAGCCGCCGGTCTCGCACGCTTCTGGACGGCGGAAGAGTACCTCGCACGGATCGAAATTCAGGCTCTCATGCTGTTGCCCGCGTTCGTCTATGCCTGCACGCAGGTGATGGGGCCGGCGGGGATCGTGATGGCGATCATGTTCACGATCTTGACCGGCTATTTGCTCCGTCGTCGCCTCCGCAATACGGCCCGTTACCGATTGGTTCTCATCAAACGCCGGATGCCGTTTTTGCTGGATCTGGTCACGCTGTTGATGGAAGCGGGGTCCACGTTTTTGCAGGCATTGAAGGAGGGCGTTGACGAATTTCGCGAGCACCCGGTCGGCGTCGAATTCGGCCGAGTCCTCGGCGAATTGAACATGGGAAAAGGTCGCACGGCCGCGTTGGAGTCGATGCGCGACCGCCTGCATGACGACGAGATCACCGGCATCATCGGTGCGATCATTCAAGGCGAACAACTCGGCACACCGCTGGCCAGAATCTTTCGCACTCAGGCCGATGTCCTTCGCCTGAAACGCAGCCAGCGGGCTGAGACTCTCGCCGGAGAAGCCGCCGTCAAGATGCTCCTCCCCGGCATCCTCATCATGGCCTCCACGGTCCTCGTGATCCTCGGCCCGTTCATGCTGAGTATGGCCACCACCGACATCTTGAACTGAAAACTTATGCCCACCGTCTCCACGACCATCGCCAGTCTCACTGTGACTTCCGGCCCCGACCGGGGGAAGACGTTTGCGCTGCACGAGGAGTTCGTTCACGTTGGTCGCGCTGAAGACTGCCAGATCATTTTGACCGACCCTCAAGTCGAGGAGGTTCAGGCGTCTCTGGCCAATCGGAACGGGCGGTTCGCGATCATCACGTCACTCGCAGAGACCGTCGCCGTCGATGGCAAACTGCTCCCTCCCGAACAATGGGCGTGGTTGCCGTCGCAGGCGACGATCGAGGTCTCCTCCAAGACGACGCTGCTCTTTTCGTGCGGTTTGCCGACCGCGATGGAAAACGGAAAGCCGACCGCGTCGAAGTCGAACGAGCCGCCGTCCGCCGCCGATCCCTCGGCCGCATTGCCGACCAAAACGAAGGGCCGTAAACCGGGAACAAAAAAGGGTGACGGGACGACGCGCACCGTCGCCAAGTTCATCACCGATCGAACGGGTGAAACATTGGTGCGACTTGGCGAAGACGGTCATCTCCCTGAGTTGGCTCTCGCCGAATCGGCCGCGCCCAAATTCGACAAGCGCAAGCGAGCGTCTCAAGGAAACCCGGCCCTCATTTATGGAGCACTCGGCTTCAGTCTGCTCATGTCGCTGGCAATGCTGTTCATCGACTCCCCCGCCACCGACGAACGATCGCAATCGAAGTGGGAGGCACGTCAGTCTGTGATGCGCGACTTCGTGGGCGGCGACAAGCAGCCGATCAAGCCGTTCCAACAACTGCTGCGCGACGCGGGACTGGCTCAATCTCGTGGCGACTTCAAAGCCGAACGCGAGGCGTACAAGAAAGTCCTCAAACTGCTCAACTCGGAAGACAAGAACCCGTTCATCGGGATTACCGGCACTGAGGAAGGTGATAAAGAATTGAAGCAACACATCGCCGTGTTGCTCGGACGGTGACTCTCCACGCTAACAGCCTGTTGAAAAACGGCTGTCGGGAGGGCGAGGCTCCTGCCGAGCCGCGAGAAACAAGCGACTTTCCTCACGCACATGGCTCGGCGGGAGCC
>JAYTGQ010000250.1:0-6558 GCA_043733345.1 Schlesneria sp. | reverse complement strand
ACGAACCGCGCCCCCACCCACCGCTGCCGCCACGACTGCCATGACCACGCCCTCCCTGACGCCTCAAATCCGTTCCACCGCCGAAACAAAACGAACTCAATTTTCAAAGCCTCCGTGTAAACCGTCCAACTTCCCACATGCAAGGAACGGGGTATACATGAAACTCGTTCCGGCAGCCCGCAAAAGATTCTCGGTTTGGGGGAGTGTGGCAAATGAGTTTCCGGCAAACGATGAGAGGATTGCATCAGCGCACGCCTCAACAAACTTGTTTGCAACTGCATCGAGCAACGATGGGACTATTGAGAAATTGTCACGTGATGTCCGCCGGAGAAGCGGATGCGACGTGTATTCCCATTCAGCGAGAAGCAGGACTGAGTAGATTTCGTACCCACCGAATGGTCGTCCGGGAGACACGTAAATTCGCAGTGTGTTGTGTTGTCTCGCACCTTCAATGGTCTTCTGTATCGCTTGTCGGATCCGAGTCACATACGCTCGCCGTTGCTGTTCCTTTATCCATGCCTCGCCTTGCTTATCGTCGCCTTGATATGCGTAAAGGGTCCAGGCGACGTCTTTTCTAACTGATGGACTAGCGGAAGGACGTTCTTGAAATCCTCAGCCGTGAACTCGTGATCATGAGGCTCAACAATTGCCTTCGGGTCCGTACTTTTGTCATCGGTGTTAATTGCGACTACGAACACGTCTGGAACGATCATCTCGTCAAGGTACTTGAAGAGTCGAGCCGCGTCGTGTTTGACGCTGCTCGCAAAGTGAGGTTGGAATCCCCAGAGGTAAACGTTAAGCGGTTTCTCGTCTTCGGCATCTCCACCGAAAGAGGAAAGAATCTGCATCATTTGGTTTTTCGCCATCGTAGCCTCTATTTTCCGCTGTCACTCTCATGCACAGCTCACCGAGCTCGCCGCCCGTTTTCGCAGAGCAGGGATTCCATCCATGCGGCATCTTCGGGTGAGAACGGCGGCTCGGGGTCGAGTTGGTAGTTCAGCTTTATGTACCGGCCACGGTCGTAGACTTGGTCGATGATCTGTTGGATGTTCAACGAGACATCGCGATCCGTGGGGCGCAGCGGGATGGGGATGACCGGCAGCGGTTCTCGCAGCGAGGCACCGAAGACTTTGGTTCGGGTGCGGGTGCGAACGCTCATCATGTAGGTGCGGCGTCGTTCTTCGGGAATGAACTCCAGGGCGGCGGCCAAGACGTGCTGGCCGCCTCGCAGCAGGTCGATTTCGACGAGGTTCACGCCCGCGTTCAGATAGTCGCGCTGTTTGCGACGGTAGTCCTCGCGACCCGAAACGGTCAGCTTGTTGGTGGGACTCAAGACTTCAATCGCCGTCACCACCCGTTCGCCCGAGGAGACATCCAGAATCTGAACATGCCGCGCGGTCTGTGGCACTTCCTCCAACACAAGCAGCGGTTCCGCCACGGCGACGGACTCTGACTGAACTCCCATCGCCGCGTACTCGAAGTCTTTGACGACTCGCACATCGACGGATTCCGACTCGTCAATGCGGGCCACGAGATCAAGCGGAAGTCGATCCTGAATATGGTCGCAAATGTACGTCATCATGGTGGTATGCACATCACGCCAGTGAGCTTCGAGAAACGGGTCCATGCCGGGAAACGGGCTGCCCACGTTTTCGGCGATCTCGGCCCGTTGTTCTGTACTGTCCCGGATTGCCATTCGCAGACTTTCGCCGAGCGAATCGAAACGGGACTTATGAGGCACTGGTGGAACCTCCGCTTGCGCGGCACGACGCACTTCATTGTCGCGGGCCGCTTCCTCCGCCGTGAGGGGACGATTGCGAAAGACTTGATCCAACTTCTGGTTCATGTCCTTCTCGCTCACAAGGGTTCGGGGACTTCTTGGAATAACTGTGCCCTCGCTGCTCGTCGGTTTTCAAAGCAATGCCGATTGCGAGAGGCGTTCCCAAGCGACGGCAATGTGCTCAGAGGCGAATGAGTATCGCTTCCGTGGGTTCCAAGCATGGACCAATTCGACGGCCTCTTCGATGGTCTTCGCTGGAAGCAACTCGTGTTTCGCAACCCAATGGACGCTGCCAAGAAGTTCCATGCCGTAGGCGGTTTCAAATCCCTCGATCACTCGTTCGACCCGTTCAAAGTGCGCCACAGTTTCTGGTTTCGTCTTCAGAAAGGCTTCTGCTTTTGCGATGGCACCCGGCATGAGTTCGATCACCTTGCCCGGTTCTTCTGACGCATCACTGAAGCCGACGACATAGTGACCTTCCATCAGATTCAGGACATGACGCAAGTTTTTGGCATAGGGTCCATAAGTTCCTTTGACAAAATCCAACTGCAATTCCTCTCCGGCTTCCTGCATGAAGTACATCAGCTTGTGCAACTCGAGCAGGGTCACGCCGTCATCCATCAATGGAGCCATGTATCGCTTCATCAAGACCAACAGGGCGGCCCTTCCTGGGGTCATTGCTGGTTCGTCAGATGTCATCTTCACAGCCTTTGCTGGGCGGGGTGGCCTGCTCTGTCGAACTTTGAACCAACGGGTGACGTGCCACTGTTTCGGAGTACGCGGAAAAACAGTGCTGATGCAGTGTCAACGTCTCCAAAAACACTGCTTCTCCGCAGACTCCGAAGCAGTGGCACATCCAACGCTGCTGGCCGATCAATCCGGGCCACCCTGCCCACCCTGCGGATTCTCGTAATCCGTATCGGCGTGATTGCATCCCGATTCAAGCAAGTCCACCAAGCTTTGGATTCTCGAGAACAGTTCGTCGAAGAGGACAAGTTGAACGTTCGACAGTGCATTCCGAAACAACTCGAATGACCGTTTTTTTCCCGGAGCATCGAGTAGGTTAGTTGAGCTACCCGCGATCACGAACAACGGTGGGTCGAAGACCTCAAAGTCTGTATCGCTACCATTCTGTCGTGCCGCTTCTCGGCGAATGGCAAGCTCGGTGAGAAACGTGTTCTTGTACGTAGCTGCTTGAACGATTGCCCCAGTTACTTCCTTGTGCATGGCATACATGCCGGTGTCCCGGTAATGCGATTTTCCGACAAGGGGCGTCATAGGAGTTTTGATCTCGATTATGGCCGTGTTTTTGGTCAGCTTGTTTTTGATCAAGAAGTCTCCGAGCTTGTCCCCTTTACCGCTGAGGGCCGTGCCGCCAAAGTAGGCGCTGCCCTCCATGATTACCACGGGATATGAGAACAACTGCGACAGGATGAACGGCTGTTGCTCAAACCATTTCTGCCAGAATCCTTCGTTCTTGCATGTCTTGTTTTCTTCCCATTTGGCCAAAGTCGCTTTGAGTGCCCCAAGGTTGGCGGCAGCGTTGAGGGATTTTAGAGACGCCAAGTCCAGCCGCTCGAATGCGGCAACAATCATGGCCGGTTCAGCACTCGTCAAGCATTGAGCGATTTTCGCGAGCTTGTCCGGTTCAGCCTGAAGGCAGAGTTTCAGCAGCCCTTGTTTGACTTCATCTGATAACTCGACTGCTTGAACTTCAGAAAAAACTTCGAGGTACTCCCCAACACGCTGCGGTTTCTCTCGAAACCAGTCGCGAAGCGTTGGCCTCTTGATAAACGACAAAAGCGCCTTCCCTCCGTCTTCGGTTTCGACGAATCGGCGTACTTCGGCAGACGTGATAATCGAACCGCCGAGTTTGCGTGCAAAAAGTGAAACAGCCTTGTTCGGTGGGACTTCCTTAAACTCGTCAATGTTTACGACGAGGACGAATTCCTTTTCCGTTTCGATCACGTCCTGCGAATGTCCCGTGAGCTTGGTGAGCAAGAGTTGAGGCGTCTTTCCATCGGGCGCAGCCTCTTTCAAGAAGGCCGTGAGTTGTCGGCTGTTCTTGAACCCTTTGTATAAGCGAGTCTGTGCAAATTCGAACTTCCAATCAAAGTCGTACCAAACCTTGATTCCACTGAGTCGATCCGGTGAACCATCCAAGCCGATCAACGGTAGTGGCCACTCGAACGGGGGCTTCGGAAGTTCATCCGGTGTAAATAGAAAATCGAAACGGGGCACATGAGGCGAAGGTGGAAACTCAGCCTGCACGGCACGACGCAGTTCATTGTCGCGTGCGGCTTCCTCTGCCGTCAGGGGACAATCTCGAACGACTCGTTCTGGTTTGCTGTTCATGTCGATTGCCCTCATCGCGGTTCGGGGACTTCCGACAATCCATAGGTGTCATTGGAATCGAAGAGCACTGGCGGCCCAGAGCCGCCGCCAGTGGCACGCTTTCACCAATACATCACACCGCTTCGAGGGCCTGCTTGAGGTCGGCGATGATGTCTTGGACGTCTTCTGTGCCGACGGACAACCGCACGAAGTCGGGGGTGACGCCGGTGGCTTGCTGTTCTTCGGCGGTCAGTTGCTGATGCGTCGTGCTGTTCGGGTGGATGATCAGCGACTTGCTGTCGCCCACGTTGGCCAGGTGGCTGAACAGTTTCACGCTGTTGATCAGCTTGATGCCGTTTTCTTTCTGCTGAGTCGGCGTGGCTCCCTTGATGCCGAAGCCGAGGATCGCGCCGCAGCCGTTGGGGAGGTACTTCTTGCCGAGCTTGTACGACGGGTGGTCTTCGAGGCCCGTGTAGTTGACCCAGCTCACCTTCGGATGCGACTTCAGGAACTGAGACACCGCCAGCGCGTTCTCGCTGTGACGCGGCATCCGCAGGTGGAGGGTCTCCAAACCCTGCAACAGTTGGAACGAATTGAAGGGGCTGATCGCCGGGCCGAGGTCTCGCAGGAGTTGGACTCGCGCCTTGAGAATGTACGCGATCTTCATCGGGCCGAACGTCTCGAAGAACTTCAGGCCGTGATAGCTCGGGTCGGGCTCGGTCAGTTCGGGGAATTTTCCATTACCCCAATTAAAATCACCCTTCTCGATGATGACTCCGCCGATCGATGTGCCGTGGCCGCCGATGAACTTCGTACACGAGTGGACGATGATGTCGGCTCCCCACTGGAACGGATTGCACAGCACCGGCGAGGCGAGCGTGTTGTCCACGATCACCGGAATCCCCGCGTCGTGAGCGATCTTCGCGATCGCCTCGAAGTCGGGCACATCGACGCGCGGGTTGCCGATCGTTTCGAGATAGATGCAGCGCGTCTTGTCGTCGATCGCCTTGCGGAACCCCTCGACATCGGCCGTCGGAACGAACTTCGTCTTGATGCCGAACTTGGGGAACGTGTAGTGGAACAGGTTGTACGTTCCTCCATAGAGGCTCGTCGCCGAGACGATGTTCTGCCCGGCCTGACAAATGTTGAGAATGGCCAGCGATTCGGCCGCCTGTCCCGACGCGACGGCCAATCCGCCCGAGCCACCCTCCAGCGCGGTGACTCGCTTTTCGAGCACGTCGGTCGTCGGGTTCATCAGCCGCGTGTAGATGTTGCCGAACGCCTGCAACCCGAACAGGCTGGCCGCATGTTCGGTGCTGTTGAACGTGTACGATGTCGTCTGGTAGATCGGAACCGCCCGCGAATTGGTCGTGGGATCGGGAACCTGTCCGGCGTGGAGGCACTGCGTGGCGGGCTGCATGTTGTCGGTCATGGTGGGCTTTCTGTGAGGCAAGGGAAACGGACAAAAGGGAGACGCCCAGAATCACCGAAGGGCGTGGTGACGGAAGCGACGTTCGTACTCACGTACTCGAGCTGGCAGCAACGGTTCCGCCCATGAATCGGACGATTGAACCCGCAAATGAAGCCCTTCGGCTCATTGGCAGTGCGGCTGCTGTGAGGCCACTTCGTCACCCATTGTGGGCGGCACGTGAGGGGCGGGATCGTAAGTGCCGTAGATTGGAAACGCAAACCGCGTTCGAGGTCGCCTGGGATCGACCGCCGACGGGTCCGTGTGCCGCAGAGAACGGCGTGTTGTCAGAGAACTGGCAGGGGGCGAGGCAACCTCGGACTCGGCTCAGAATTATACTTCGCGCGGCCGGAACTGAGTCGTTTCACCGCGTGGGCAACGCCCCGCGCGTCGATGGCAAAACAGCGTTCCACATCGCTCGACGCGCGGGGCAACGGCATTAGCGTACGACGGGAAGATAGCAACTCCGCGTTTGACGAGCATGCTCCAGGTGTTGAAGCGCTTACAGAGTTAAAGGTCACAACATCCATTATTCCGGCAACGGAAGGCCGCACAACAGGCGGTGTCGAGAACTTCTCCACCAAGTCCGGAACCAACAGCTTCCATGGGACGGCCTTCGAGATTTTTCAGAATGAAGACCTGAACGCCAACGATTCCTTCAACAAGCTCCGAATCGCCCAAAACCCTGGTGACGCTACGGTCTTTGCTAACAATCAGCGCGCCCTGGACAAGAAGAACGACTATGGCGGATCGATCGGAGGACCCCTCTCCATTCCGCACCTGTACAACGGGCACGACCGCACCTTTGGCTTCTTCTCGTTTGAGCAATTCCGCCAATCGGAAGGCGGCGTGGCCGTCAGTTCGATTCCGACGGCACTGGTTCGCACAGGCGACTTTTCGGCGCAACTAACTACGAACCCGGATGGCGTCAACATCGATTGCACCGGCAAGCAGGCTTTTGTCGGTGAGATTTTTG
>JAYTGQ010000249.1:0-2315 GCA_043733345.1 Schlesneria sp. | reverse complement strand
CCTGTTGAAAAACGTTTATCGGGAGGGCGAGGCTCCTGCCGAGCCGCAAGAAACAAGTGACTTTCCACACGTCACCGGCTTTTTCAACAGGCTGCTAGCGCCGCGCGGCTAATTTTCGGAATGCGTATGAGATGTTCTCCACCGCGCACGGCCACGAGTATCCTGTTTTAGACCTCGCGCGGCCGAGGCTGACACCAACCCGAAGCGTAAGCGAGGAACGCCACACATCTCCTCGTTTACACTTCGGGTTAGCTGCCTGTTAAAAAACGTAGAGTAAGCGTCTCGCTTGCCCGTATATGCAGTTGAAAAAGGGGCAAGCCAGAGGCTTACCCTACGCTGAACAAGGCGATGGCATTGAGCAATGCGCGGCCTCACGTTGCCGTCGGTGGCCGATTGATCGACGACGGTCGCTCGGCTTGCAAATCGACGGCTTCGGCAACCGGGCGGGTTCGAGATTCAACGACTGCCGTGACGAACTCGACACGCAACGGCAGGTCGATCGTAAAGACGCTCCCCTTGCCGAACTCACTCTGCAAGCTGACCTCGCCGCCGAGCAACTTCGTCAGTTCTTTTGTAATCGACAGCCCGAGTCCGGTGCCCTCGAACTCGCGCGTCAATGTGTCGCGCTGGCCCGAGATCGCCGCTCCCTGCCGGAACTTCTCGAAGATCCGTTCCTGGTCTTCCAACGGGATGCCGATGCCGGTGTCTTCGACGATCAGTGCGAATCGGCCGGGTTCGCGCAACTCGGCGCGGACCTGCACTCGGCCTCCTTCCGGCGTGAACTTGATCGCGTTTGAGAGCAGGTTGCTGAGGATCTGCTGGAGCTTGCCGATGTCTTGCAGCAACACGGGCAATTCCGGATCGACCTGCCAGTGGAGGTCGATATTTTTCTTGTCGGCTAACGCCGTCATCGACCCGACGGTTCGTTCGATCAGGTCGGCGAGCGACAACTCGACCGGATGCCGCTCCATTTTTCCGCTCTCAATCTTGGCCAGATCGAGGACATCGTTAATCAGGTTCAGCAGCGTGCGGCCAGACGACTGAATGTGTCCCACGTAGCGGCGTTGCTTGTCGTTCAGCACCTGCGCGTTCGACAGCAACACGTCACTGAAGCCGAGGATCGAATTGAGCGGGGTGCGCAGCTCGTGACTCATCGTCGCCAAGAACTCATTCTTGAGATTGTTCATTTCATAGAGCTGAAGGTTGGCCTGAGCCAGTTCATCCACCTTCACCCCGAACCCACTGTTCAGTTTTTTGAGATCCTCTTGAACAGTCGTCAGATGGCGGAGCATGCGGTTGAAGGCGTGGCTGAGTTCCTCGAACTCGTCACCCGTGCGGATGTCGGCCCGCTGGTCGAGATCGCCGCGCGTGATGGCATCGCTGACCTCTTTCAGATGCAGCACCGGCTTGACGATCACGTACCTCACGATCGTGTACGCGGCGAGCATTGCCAAGAACGCGGTGACGATCGCCGTCGATAGCAGGATCGCGTTGTTCCACGACAGCGAGCTGTAGGTCTTCTTGAGCGGGATCGTAATCTTGGCCAATCCCAGCCGGGCCTTCAGTTGCAATTCCTCACCCGACTTGCGATCGGAACCGTGATCCAGTTTCCGGTGACAATCGAGGCACGCTTCCGTCGCGCGGACTTCGGCATAGAACCGAAACTCCTGCGACTTGCGATCAATTTGTTTGTACTCCGACTTCCCCTTCGAGATTTCGGCGTAGGCCTCGAAGTCGTTGTCGTTGAGGAATCGCGAGGCGGCATCACTCGGATTGTTGGGGTTGAGCAGCGCCCACTTTTGGCCCTTGAGGTCATCGGGCTTGAGGTCGTGTGACATCCGTTCGATGTGCGGTTCCTCGCCGTTGTCCTTCTCAAACCGCATGGCATGTTGTTCCAGCACCACTTTCGCGACGAGTGACCGGGCGAGGTCCGTGTTCTGGTCAAACACGAGCTGCTGCATCTGCCGCGCATAAATCCAGAAGCTACCGGAGATCAACAGCAACAGGCCGCCGCCAAATAACAGGCGACACTTCCGTTCGAGGCTGGTTTCACCCAGCAGTCGTTTGACGCTGCGATAGGACATGCGGGTCGCGCGGCTCCGGTCAGAAAGAAAGATCCCCGTCGGTGATCCGGATCTAGACCCCACGCGGTCAGTGATGAGACCTCTGAGCGGGGCGGCGTCAGCCCTCCGGTTCTTGGGCGTCAGCCCGCTTTGGAAGAACCGGGGGGCTGACGCCGCCCCGCTCAGAGGTCTCATCACTGACCGCGTGGGGTCTAGATCCGGATCACCGACGGGGATCTTTCTTTCTGACCG
>JAYTGQ010000248.1:0-16592 GCA_043733345.1 Schlesneria sp. | reverse complement strand
AGAACGTCTTGAGGAGCTTGGCCAGTCGATGTGGGTGCGTCAGTGACGGGTGCATTCCTGATGAGTGCATCCATTCAGTACGAGCGACCTTTAAGCCTTGTTCGAGGACCGAGTGGCATCGCGCTTCGATCTGACCTTCGCCTTCGGTGCGCACCAGTAAGACGGGACAGGCAATCTCACTGAGACGACCTGTCGCGTTGAAGGTGGCGGCAGCGAGGGCTTTTTTCGCGAGTTCGGCCTGCGGGATTGAGCCGGTCGATTTCACGAGGAACTCGAACCGCGTTCCATCGAACGGCGGGAACCAACGCCGGTGGTTCAACTCTTGAACGCGCCGTCGGCCGGGAAACGCAGAGAGCAGGCGACGCGAACGACGGCACCAGGCCGCGAGGACTCGTTCGCTCATCGATAACGGGCGTGTGGCGAAGCCGTGTTGAAGCACAAGGCCCGAGATCCGTGTTGGCGCTTCGAGCGCAGCCTGCAAAGCGACGGCTGCACCAAATGAAGCTCCGAAGATGCGGATCGCGTTGTCACCGTGATGGTCCGCCACGGCCAGTACGTCGGCCGCGAAGTCACTCATTGCCGGTCGCGACTTCCGAACGGAACCGTCATCGAACGAGTCGAATACAACGCAGCGAAACTGTTCTCGCAGCAACCACAACAGGAGCGACGACATTTCGGCCGTCGCCGCGAATCCGTTGAGCAAGTAGAGCGGCGGCCCTTCACCCCATGTTCGACCGACCAACCGCCGCGATCCGTTCGCCAATTCCCACGGAGTCGATTCAGAGTGATACGTGGCCAAGACCTCAGACCAAACGAGCGGCGTCGGACAGGGTTCACCAACGGGTGGCAGAGGCGCTGGCGGCGTCTCGTTGGCAGACAGAGCAGGGGGGGCAGTCGCATCACACGACGAGCCGCAACCGCCGCGCGAATCGCACTCGGTCGGTGTTAACTCACTGTTGCTTGACTCGTTGTGATCGATCATCGGCTCAAGTGAAGTTACGGAAGAAGTGCCTGTCGCATCGAGCATCGTGGTCTCTGTCCGAACCAGTCCAGTGTCACACCGATTCCCTCGGCTGCTATACCTCACGCGGTACACGCTGACAGTAACCCGAAGCGTAAGCGAGGATGCAACACACGTCCTCGCTTACGCTTCGGGTGAGTGTGAAATGTGCCATCCTCATCCGTGCGCGGTATAGAGTCATCCGATGATCCGCCGATCCGCCTCACAAATCGCGTGATAGGCCGAGACACTGTCTTCAGTCGATCGCAGTTCTGCAAGAAAGTCTGGGTTTTGCAGCATCCGTCCGAGTCGTGCGAGAACATGCAAGTGCGTGCGAGAATCGCGGCAGACGACCAGAAAAAACAGATCGGTCAACGCGCGATTGGGCGCTCCAAACGGAATGCCCGACAGCGTGCGACCGAACGCGATGACCGATGATCCGAGAACATCCGGCTGCGGATTGCGTGGATGAGGGATCGCGACGCCGTTCTCGAAAGCGGTCGAGAGGACCGCTTCGCGATCTTGAATGGCACTGAGCAACGATGCCGGTTGCCACACATCCCAAGTGCGGCCCGCCAATTCCACCAGTCCCTCCAACACGGATCGCTTGGTCCGCGCTTCGAGTGGGACTTGCACCGTCTCGACTCTCAACAGCGCCGCGACGGGGTGAGGATCGTTGAACTCCATCGAACGATGCGACTGTTCGAGAACCGCCAGTTCACGGTCGGTGTACTCGCGCATTTCCTGTTCGAGCCAGTGCGTGATCTCGGTGGGATGGAACTGCCATACGCCTGCAACCTTTCGGCCCGGAATGCGGCCTCGATTGACGAGCTTCTCGATCTCGCGACGGTCACGTCCCAACTGACGCGACAGCTCATCTAGGTTGTACCAATCGTGGAACATGGTGGAGTGGGCTTTGGCAGGATGGACTTTGATCGGGCGGAGGGAAGTCAGGCAGGAGGGAACATCGGCGGGCGATGAAACTCACAACAATCTCGAGTGGCAGGAATGTTCTCACGAGGAGGATTGCATTCACGGCGGAAATTGTCGAACGAGGCCGCCATTTTTTCGCGCGGGACGATGCGGAGCGAACTTGACCGCGATCAGTCTTTTGGACAGTGCGTTGGCGAAACGTGATGCACATCGGACTGTCAAAACCGTGTCCACTGAGAGTGTCCCGGACGCTCAAAGCGTCCGGGACACTACAACCAGCCGCTGGTCCCCGACAGAGTTGTCCAACCACGAGTGCTTCGTCAACTCTCTACGAATGAGGGTTGTCACCTCGGTTTGAACGCTGACACCGCACTCGATCGAAGTTGATTTGAGCGCAGGAAGGCGAGACCGGTGTACGGATCGACGCGATCCGCTCACAGCGTGCTCGAGACTCCATCCCGCGTCGCATCGGATGCCGTGTTGAATCTCTGCAACGAATCACGGCACAAACGCGACACGTCCTCAGATGACTTGGCCCAGCCTTCATCCGACCAGACTTGCAAGTCGAAGTAGCCTTCGTAACCCGCATGTTGGAACGCGCGCATGATGTCGCTCAGTGGAATATGGCCTTCACCGGGGAAGCAACGGTCTGAATCGGTCTGCGGAGCACGGCGCGAGTCGCTGATTTGCACCACGTTTGTGAATGGCACCAATTGGGGAATGCGTTCGATCAACTGAGGTTCGCGCCACAAGTGGTACGTGTCGAATGCCAAACCGATCGACGGCTGATTGACTTGGCTGAGCAGTTCGAGCGTATCGTCGAGCGTGTGCAGAAAGGTCCATGTTGGCGAGAAAAAGTTGAGCATCGGCAGTAGCGACAGCTTCACGCCATGCAACATCGCGAACTCGGATAACTCGCCCAGCGCTTGTACCACCAGACGCCGACAGTGCGTGACCGTGTGAAAGTTGCGAGAGCCGCCGACGACAACCACGTTCTCGGCACCGAGCAGCGCGGCATCCAGGATGGCATCGCGACCGTCGGCCACGGCATCTCGATAACTGAAGCCGTTGCGTCCGGTGAAGCCACCGACGAAGGACAGGGACGCGACGCTGACATCCGCATCGCGAATCATCTCGGCCGCAGACTCTTCTCCGACCTCGCTCACCTTCGGTCGCCACAATCCGATGCCGTCGAACCCGAGCGCTCGCAGGTTCAGCAACTCATCCGCCAGCGACCATCTCATCGTGGTGAGCTGGCTGAGCGAGAGCTTGATCTTCGTGGAAGGAGGACTGCTGTTGATTAGGCGGTGAGTGGCATGAGGGGTTGTGTCCGATTCGCTGTGTAAGAAACTGTCGCTGTGGGGAAGGTTGGTCTGCTGTGGGTGTGAAGCAGATCGACAAACGTCGTGCGAAGCAGAATGTTTTTTCACTCTTGCGATACCTCAAGAGTCATGTTCGGAGGGGAACGCTGCGCCGCTCAATTCAATCGGGGGAACGATCGAGTTCAAGCGGGTCGGGATTGTGCGCATGAGACTCGCGATTGCCAAGAGCAACCAAGACATTGTGTGTGCGATGTCGTTAAATGAATTCGTCGCACTTGCTTGACGCTTCACGCTGTGTCTGTTTCACGATGAGGTTGAGTGATGATGATGCCGCCGTGAGCCACGACCAATTCAGCTGTTCACTCGAACCGTGCGCGAGCAACAAAGTTGCCTCTTTCTCACGGACACTTCGGGGTGATGAGACCGCGTGGACGGCGTGCAAGGCAACACCCGACAAATGTTGCCCCCCCGAAGCCTGACGCGCCAGCGAGGAGAAACTTCGCTGGCGCGTCAGGCTTCGAGACGCGGCTACGATATTTCTCCGGGGTTGCCCAATGGATTGCATGGGCCACCAAATGAAAACGCGGAGCAGAAGGTCGCTCTGCTCCGCGTCTCGTCCGACTGAACTCCGGCTTCCAGAAAAGTCGAACTAGGAGGGCTTCTGCAATCGATCATGATCTCGCATAGAACCAATTGTCGTCGAAGCCTCCTTCGTAGCGCGGGTCGGTCAAGTAGTCGAGGCGTTGGCCGCGGAGGTTGCTTCGATCCCGCAGTTGCAGCATCCGCTCCTTCGGCTTGAGGGCGAACAGTGCCTCGGCCGTGCAGCCCGAAATCTCGGCCCACTCCCGTGCATCGTGTCGCTTGTGCATTCCGAACACCTGCAACGGACCGGAGTTGCTGATGAGCGACTTCCAACAAGTTGGATAGCAGTCTGTTAACTGCGCCAAGTCTTGGAAAAATGACCAAACACGGCCGCCGGAGCCGCGTGCGAGCGTCGTTGTTGTCTTCATGATGAGGCTTGCAAGGCGATCGATGGGGCGTGGACATCAGCGTGACTTCCGAAGATGGTTTGCATTTCGCGAGGGTGGCGGTTTCTATAACCTCGCACTCACGAGAGTGAAGCATGGGCGGCGGCGAGGTTTCTACCGGGGCCTCTTGAGGATTTCGCGGATGAGCAGTTCCACCACAATCTTGATCGAGCACTGCTTGCTGCGTCTCGGAGGTGAAGACTCTCACGCGAGGTCCGAGCTGCTGACTTATGCTCGGCGGAGACTCGAACTGCTCGCCAAGCGAATGTTTCGCAGATGCCCGCAGCTATACTCGCGCGTGCAATCCGATGACCTGCTCCAAGAAGCGATGATCCGTTTGTGGCAGTCGGTTGAAGCGGTTGGACCGACGACTGTCGCGGGATTCATGGGACTGGCCGCGTTGCAAATGCGTCGCGCGTTGTGCGATCTGGCCCGCAGTCACTTTGGTCGGAATCCACTCCACACGACCAGCGAGGAGCGGCTCAGCTCCGTTCACCTTGAAATTCGCGGACGCGATCACGCGGTCATGGAAGACCCGCGCAATGGCCCTGAAGAACTGGCCTGTTGGTCAGAATTGCATTCGGCCGTTGATCGACTTCCGGAGCCTGATCGGACGGCATTCGATCTTCTGTTCTATCACGAGCTGCCTCAGTCCGAAGTGGCAGCACTGATGCAGGTCTCCGTCAGACAAGTTCAGCGCTACTGGACCTCCTCCAGAATAAAACTCGGTCGCATGATGGGTGACACATGGCCAGAACTCTGAGCAGCGCTGACGAGGATCGAGTGGCCGAGTTGATCCTGCTCTGGCAAGACTCGCAACGGTCTGGGGCGGTACTCGCGGCGGAAGAGATTTGCCGCGATTGTCCGGACCTGCTCGCGGAGTTTGAACGAGCGCGAGAAGACCTCGTGCGGCTTGACCATTTCTTGGAGTCGCCGACGGTCGTGGCGGACAGTCGGTTCGGATACGCGGCGATCCACGGGATGCCCGAGCCGACGCTTCCCGCTGTTCCCGGATACGAGATTTTGGAGGAAATCGGTCGTGGTGGAATGGGGATCGTCTACAAGGCGCGCCAAGAGAGCCTGAACAGAATCGTGGCCATTAAGACGTTGTCGGCAACGCGACGCGAAGACGGGAGCTTCGTGGATCGACTCCGCCAAGAAGCGAAGGGACTTTCGCGACTCTCGCACCCTAGCATCGTGCAGGTGTTTGATATCGTCGAAACGCCCTCGGCCATCGCGCTGATTTTGGAGTATGTCGCGGGCGAGACGCTGTCCGCCCGCCTCAAACGTTCGCCGATATTGCCGGACGAGGCGGCTCGATTTGCCGCAGATCTGGCGCGCACGCTGTCGGTCGTTCACGGTCAAGGAATGCTGCACAGAGATGTCAAACCGACCAACGTACTCGTCATGCCGAGCGGAGAAATCAAACTGGCCGATTTCGGCTTAGTGAAGCATGAGAGCGGGAGTGTCAGCGAGTTGTCCGCAATGGGAGGAGGTGTGCTTGGAACGCCCAGCTACATGGCTCCCGAGCAGGCTACGGGGACGACCGGCGACATCGGCCCGAGCGTCGATATCTACGGGGTCGGTGCCACGCTGTACGAGATGCTGACCGGACGCCCGCCATTCGTGGGAACCTCGCCCCTCGATACGGTCGATCGAGCCCGAACTCAGGAACCGGTTCCGCCAACGCTACTCAACCCCCGCGTCCCGATCGACCTCGAAACGCTCTGTTTGAAGTGCCTCGAAAAGCTGCCGAAGAATCGTCCCGCCAGCGCACGCGAACTGGCTGAGGAAATTGATCGATTTCGTCACGGCATCCCGATCCTGTCACGTCCCGTCAGCTCCAGCGAAAGACTACGCCGGTGGTGCAGTCGTCGTCCTGCCATTGCTTCGCTGATCGTCGTTTCCATCGTGGCCACGCTGACAATCGGCGGTCTGTTGGCGCTGAACAATCACAACTTGATGTCCTTCAGCGCGAGACTGACCAATCTCAACCGCGATCTCGGACGCGTAAACAGGGAACTGGAGGTCTCCGTCACGACAGCCCGACAATTGCAACAGACCGCAGAACAGAGGGAGGCTCAGGCGCAGGAGGCGCTCTACGCAGCCGACATCTATCGCGCCGGTCTGGCTTTGAAGCAGGACGACTCGCGCGAGACTGCGGCACTGTTGGATCGCCACAGCGCCGAGCGCACCCCCACCACGTCCCACAATTTCGAGTGGTGGTATCTCCACAAACAAGTCAGCCGCTGCTGTCGCGTGCTGCTCGATGTGGGCCACCCCATCTATGTTCTGAAATGGGCTCCCGAAGGAAGTGTGCTGGCTGCGGCTGGACGCGATGCCATCGTGCGTCTGATCGATCTCCGCACGAACTCGGTCATTCAACACGTGACAACCGGACAGATCGAAGTGAACGGAATCGACTTTTCGCCGAATGGGTTGGAGTTCGCGACCAGCGGCGATGACGGGACGATTCGAATCTGGAACCGTGCCTCGGGAACAGAACGATTGAACATTCCAACCGGCGCGCGGAAGGTCTTCCGACTGGCGTACTGCCGCGATGGCCAACAGATCATTTCCAACAATGAATCTCCCGTACTCCGCGTGTTTGACACGGCGACGGGAAACGAACTGGCCGCACTGAAATCGCACGACGGCAACGTCCAGAATCTGGTTGTGACCGAGAACGGCGAGTTCGCAATCTCAACGGGAAAGGAGGGCAAATTGGTCACTTGGGATCTCAACTCGCGATCACCCCTTCGTCAGTTTGAACTGCCCGGGGTGGTCGGACCAGTGGAACACCTCGCCCAACGTAAGCGCTTAATCACGGGGAATCGAGACGGTTTGTTGCAGGTACTCGATGACAGCACCGGTCGCATCCTCGCGTCCGCAAACCTATCTGATCAAATCACAGCGCTGGCCAGCCACCAATCCGACAACCTGCTGGCTGTGGCCGATGCGACCGGGCAACTGCATCTGTACAGGCTACACCCCGACAAGGGGCTGGAGGCGCGCCGGGTTCCATCGTGGAACGCGCACGACGGTCGCGTCTACGCCGCGGTTTGGACTGCAGACGGCCAGCAACTCATCACGGCCGGAAAGGATGGAAGAGTCGTCAGTTGGAATCGCGCCGGTCTCATGTTGGAAGCCAGCCACGAATTCGACATCCCGTCCAGTCCCTACTTTTGCTTGATCCCCGGCACGAGTTTGCTCGCCGCATCTTCTCAAGGACGCCTGACATGCTGGGACTGGAAGTCTCGCACGCTATTGTCGAGCGGCACCGCAAGAAATGTTTTGCTCCACTCGCTGGTATCCGGCAGGGGCCGCTGTGGATTCATCGTCGGATCTGCACAGCGAAAGACCGACGAAGTCCAGTTCTTCACGCAACCCGATCCTCTCGCTAACCAACCGCTCGACAGCCTGCCCCTCGCCGTTTGGAAGCCGCAGGGCGAACTCAACGAGCTCCGCATCGCTCCCGATGGCCGAACGGCGCTGGTGTCGAGATGGTTTCGAGCCGCAGCCGATCAGGAGGAAGAGCATCTGATCTGGCTGCTGAAGCTCCCCGGCGCAGAGCGGGAACACAACGCGGACGACGCTTCCCGTAGCCGCGACGCGGTTCGCGAGAACAGACCCATTCGTGAAGTGTCTAAGGCTGACCGCATTCCGCTTCCGTTTGCTCGTGAAGCCATCTTTTCTCCGGATGGCAACGGCCTAGCCGTTTCCTGCCGAGTCGGTTTGGTCTACTGGGACATTGCCGCAGGACAGCCCGCTTGGGAGCGGCCCGTCTCACAGATCGAGTCGATGGCGTTCAGCCCCAACGGGCAGCTCATTGCGACGGGGGGCAATGATCGCCAAGTTCGGATTCACCACACTTCTGATGGATCACTTCACCACCGCCTAGCCAATCACCGAGGTCGCGTTCGGTGCGTCACGTTCTCGCCGGAGGGGCGTCTCCTAGCCACCAGCGATGCGTTGGGAACAGTGACTCTCTGGCACGTCGCCACCGGACAGAAACTTCTCACTCTGCCTCACCCCGAATGCGATGCCCGACACATGGAATTCTCCACGAACGGCCATCACCTGATCTGCCAGTTGAGGCATTCCAGTGGTGTCCAAACAGATAAAATCGTCGTCTACGACGGCTCTCCCGTCGCTCAATGAGCAATGCCGCCGACATTGCGGGCGTTCAGTGAAGCGAAAACAGCAGACCGCACATCGCCAGCCCCGACCTCACGTATCGCCGTTCTCCAAATCCGTTCAGACGAATCGCCAGAATTTTTCGGAATCCGGCAATTGGCATGTCGTGAATGTCGTGGTGCTTCCGCTGCTTTCAGTGGATGACGCGGTCAGCGCCATAACTGAAGCTTGAAACACCGAACAGGGGGATGAGGAAATGACACACGTATGTCGTGGATTTTTGGCAGGAATTTCGAGCTTAGCTCTCACGTTGTCCAGTGCCGCCTATGCGGCAGACCAAGACATCGTATTGGAGTTGCCAGAAAAAAGGAGCAACGTTGTTCCAACGCTTGGAAACGGAATGAATCCGAGACAAGCGACAATCAGCCTCGGGCCTGCACTTGATAAAAATGGAAACAAGTTCTATCGCATCGGGCCGAACGGCGGACAGCGTTTTCATTTCTATGCCAACAAAGTGAGTGGAATATTCACTTCATCAAACATTACGAGCAAGGCAAAATCTATTGCGGCCACAGAGAAGAGTAACAACAAGGTGACACATGTCTGGGATGACCGCTGGTACTACCGAACTCTCCCCACTTCCGGCGACACCTACTTACTCTGCTTTTGGGTCGATTGGGACGTAAGCCCAAACCGTATTGAATGGGCTGCCGTCAAAAATTCGCCATCGACATGGACGGTCAAAACCTCTGATGGACGGACAGTCAAACCAGGAAACGGGGATCAAGTGAAAGTACGATTCAATGTGACTGGTTCCAATCAGACGTTGGATATCGATATCTTCAACCCAGACAACACCGGTGATTGGACTTCCAATGACATCTGGTACGGCTTCGGGTTTTAGTTGTGAATGCAACTTCCTTCCGAACAGCCTGTTTTAATCGTCGCTCCACCGACTTGATGGTCGTGGAGCGATGTTGTTTATGCCAAGTGCGGTTGCAGAGATGGAGGTTTAACCCCTATGCCACTTGCGTACGCGCCAAGCGTCGTTTGATCATCAATCTCGCAGTTCGCGCCCATGCCAATGGCGTGGAGGTTAAACAACCCAATGGGCCATCCTTATCCGCGCTGGGGATAGAGGAGACTATTTGCCCAGCGACTTTATCCGAATGTTGCGGAAATCGACTCGCATGGGACCGCCGCTGTGGACTTGCAGGGCGATGATTCCCGAGCGGGCGATCTCAGCATCTGGCTCCTGGTAATCGACGGTCGTCACGCCGTTGATGTTCAGTGTGATGTGGTCTCCCTCGGCGCGGATCGTGTACTCGTTCCAGTCCGCTTTCTTGAGGACCTTCTCTAGCTCGGGCGAGGCTGGCACGAGAATCTTGTTGCGGCGCGACTCGTCGTACAGGCAGCCCCAGTACTTGTCACCGAGGTCTGCCTGATAGCCCGAGACTTCCGACGTGTTCGGCAGCTTCTTCGTGCGGAACTGCACGCCGGTGTTTCCCGCACCGTCCTTCACGCGGAACTCCAGCTTCAACTCGAAGTCGCCGAACTCCTCCTTCGTGCAGAGGAACTGATTGTGCTTGATGCCGGGCGAGTCCCCGACGATCGCTTCACCTTCGACCTTCCACAGCGTCGTATCACCTTCCCAACCGGCGAGGTCTTTCCCATTGAACAGCGAGCGAGACCCCGGCTCATCGGCGGCCGTGATGACCTGCGAGAACAGCGGTATCAACCCGCAAGCCAATCCCAACGCACACACGATCCAGCTTTGACGACTCAGCATGTTGCAGACTCCAGAAATGAAAGTGAGGTTGTGAGACCGAGTCTTTGTCGCCGATGTCCTCGGAACAATCAACTCGTTTCTTCCGATTGTCACTGTGCGGGACCAGCGACATACTGCCCGCCGCGTTGTCACCTCGTGCCGCCAAGATTGAGAGATTGGCGAGCCGCATGCCCACGCAGTAAAACGAATACCAGCCAATTTCGGCGGTGTGAGGTAAAAATCACATCACGCTCCGACAGGAAGCCGCTCATGATTCGTCAGATTCGCCCGCTCTTGTTGACCCTCGCTCTGCTGCTACTCGCACAGGAGGCAACCTTCGCCGCTGAGACGCCTCGCACGAACTTTGTCATCGTGCTGTGCGACGATCTCGGTTACGGAGACATCGGCTGTTTCGGGCACCCTCACATCAAGACGCCCAACCTCGACAAGTTAGCCGGTGAAGGGTTGCGGCTGACGGACTGTTATGCCGCCGCGCCGGTGTGTTCGCCGTCGCGCAGTGGCTTGTTGACGGGGCGGATTCCGAACAGGCTCGGTGTGTACGACTGGATTCCGGAGAAGAGTCCGATGCACCTGATGCAGCAAGAGGTCACGATCGCGCGGTTGCTAAAGGACGCGGGCTATCAGACGTGTCATGTGGGGAAGTGGCACTGCAACGGGCACTTCAATTCGCCCGAGCAGCCTCAGCCCGGCGACCACGGTTTCGAGCATTGGTTCTCGACGCAGAACAACTCGCTGCCGAGTCATCACAACCCGGTGAACTTTGTTCGCAACGGCCAGAGCGTCGGGCCGCTCGAAGGTTACTCCAGCCAGATCATTGTCGATGAAGCGGTGAACTGGCTCGGTCGGCGCGATGCAGCCAAACCGTTCCTGCTGATGGTCTGGCTGCACTCGCCGCACGAGCCGATTGCGACGGCGAGTCCGTTCGTCGAGCAATACAAGTCGGTCGCCGAGTCCGCCGATCAGGCCGAGTACTTTGGCAACGTCTCGCAACTCGATCACGAAGTCGGTCGGTTGATGAAGCGGCTCGACAACGACGGCCTGCGAGATTCAACCTTCGTCTACTTCAGCAGTGACAACGGGCCGGAGACGCTCAACCGTTACAAGGGTTCACAGCGCAGTCACGGTCGCCCCGGCCCGCTGCGAGGCATGAAGCTGCACATGTACGAGGGAGGCATTCGCGTGCCGGGCCTTCTCCGTTGGCCGGGTCATGCGAAAGCGGGACTGACCGTCAACGAACCGGTCGCGAGTTACGATCTGCTCCCGACGCTCTGCGCGATCGCGCGCATGAAGACACCGGCGGACCGCGCTCTCGACGGCGCGAGTCTGCTGCCGCTGTTCAACAACCAGCCGATCACTCGCTCGAAGCCGCTCTACTGGCAATACGACCGAGCCATTGGCGGCGCGAACCGCATCGCGCTGCGAGACGGCGATTGGAAGCTGCTCGCCAACGCGGACCTCTCGAAGTTTGAACTCTATAACCTGCGCAGTGACCTCGCCGAGCAGACCGATCTCAGCACAAGCGAGCCTGCGCGGCTGGCCGATCTCACGGCGAAGCTGAAGCAGCTCCATGCTGAGGTCAAAGCCGAAAGCCCCACGTGGCCCGTCGGTCCCGGCACTGGTGGTCCGAACGCGAGGAAGGGGGCGAAGACAGAGTAGTAGGATGGGCACTCTTGCCCGTCCGGTTTTCATTTCTTCCAAAGTCGAACCATCGAGAGCGGGTCTCGGCGCGACCTCGGCAAACACCAAAGCCGGACGGGCAAGAGTGCCCATCCTACAAGACACGAATCGCCGCTCTCGAAACGAGACTCACACTTGATGCCGGACACCCACGAACACACAACCGAATCGTCTCCCCCCCAGCCGACCTTCGCGCCAAGTTGGATGTTCCGAGTCGCGCTGCTCGCGGTCGTGGTGAGCCTCATCGCGGCGTTCGTTCTCAATCGCCAGGCCCTTTCGTTTGACTCGCTCATCGCGCGGCAGGCGGCTCTGCAACGCGCGGTCGTTGAGAAACCCGCTCTGGTGCTTGGAGCGGCCTTCGCGCTGTACGTCATCGTGACGGGACTCTCTCTGCCGGGAGCGGTCGTGTTGTCGCTGGCGTATGGCTGGCTGTTTGGGTTTGGACGCGCGCTGGTACTCGTCAGCTTCGCCTCGACTGCCGGAGCGACCGTGGCGTTCCTGATGTCCCGCTTCCTGTTCCGGGACGTGATTCGATCTCGCTTCGGCGAGCGGCTGACGGCATTCAACGAAGCCCTCGCGCGCGAAGGAGCCTTCTACCTGTTCACGCTGAGACTTATCCCTCAGGTTCCGTTCTTCGTCGTCAACCTGCTGATGGGACTGACACCACTCCGCACGACCACGTTCTGGTGGGTCAGCCAACTCGGGATGCTGCCGGGAACGTGCGTCTACGTTTACGCCGGATCATCGGTCAGTAGCTTGGAGAGACTTCGCGACGAAGGAGTCTCCGGCTTGGTGACGTGGCAGTTGCTGTTGGCGTTTTCACTGCTCGGCCTGTTTCCGTTGATCGTGAAACGCACGATGTCCGCGTGGAACGAACGGTTGAAAAAATCGAAGCCTGACGCGCAAGCGAAGAGTTGAAGGCGAAAGTCTCACAAGTTTGCGAAGGCGATGTTGTCATCGTTTCACCGCGTGGGCAACGCCCCGCGGGTCGAATCGTAAAACAGCTTTCCACACTGCTCGACGCGCGGGGCGTTGCCCACGCGGTGATATCGCAGACGGGTGAGGATGGCACATTTCACACTAACCCGAAGCGTAAGCGAGGACTGGTGTTGCCTCCTCGCTTACGCTTCGGGTTAGTGTCAGCTTCACCCGCGTGCGGTATAAACGAACCAGCCCTGACTGGCACATCGCGGCTCACGATGTTTGGCGTTCTTCATCAGCCAATCGCCGAATATAGACGGCAAAGTCGGCGTCTTCGCCTTGCAGCAGGCGGGGCAGTTGGGCGCGGAAGTCGTCGCGGCGGACCCACTCACGCATGAAGTCGTCCCACGAGTGCCAACGGCGTTGTTGCTTGGCCGTCATGCGGTCGTCGAACGCCGTCAGGTAGGCCCGCTCAAACAGCGAGATCAGCATCTCGAAGATGACCTGCATCCGCTCCTGCTGTTCCTCGGTGAGATCGGGCGTGGCCGCTTGCGACCGCAGCTTCAAGTCGGGATTGGCGAGGACCAGCTTGAGGAAGTCGTGATAGGCATCGGACAGCAGTTGATAGACCTCTTCGTCCTCGTTGTCGCGCTCCTTGCGCTGCTCGTAGATGAACACGGTCACAGCCATCGGCAAGCCGATCACCGTCACCACGTAACTGAGTAGTTCCCAAACTTCCATGACGGTCATGATTCGCGGCTTTCTTGACGTAACCGACAGAAGTCCGAATTGGGTGAGCCGGGCGGCGCAAGCCCAATGGCACTTACTTTACCTCAGTAACCCGCAGCGTAAGCGAGGGAAACAAAGGGAAACGCCTCCTGTCATCGCCCTCGCTCACGCTGCGGGTTAGTAAAGTAAGGGTTCATCAGGTTGCAACGGCTGCGCGACTCACCACGGGTCATACGTGCCGAAGTTCCAGAGCCGGCCTTCCAGATCGCGACAACTGAAGCCGCGCCCGCCGTAATCTTCGTCCTTGATCTCCACGACGATCGTCGCATCGGCCGCTTGAGCGCGGTGATAGATCGCGTCTGCATCCGTGACGATCAGGTAGGGTGACTGAGTCTCCGCACCACCGATTTTATCGGGTTGCGTCATCAAGCGGCCCCACTCCGAATCGTCCGGCCGCAGCGACCCGAGCATGACCATGCCGTTGCCAAACGAAAGTTGGGCGTGAGCAATCGTTCCGTCGGGATTCGGATAGACCGCATGCTTCTCGAATCCAAACGCCGTACACAGCCACTCGATGGCAGCTAGGGCGTCTCGGTATCGCAGACACGGAATCACGGTGGCCTTCGTGAGCGTTGGATGCACCGACATGACGTTCTCCTTTTCGACGAGGTTGTGAACCTGAGTTATGCGCGGGTCTCTTGACCACGAACAGGCGACCGACCGCACGTGTCCTCCTCACCGTTCGCGATGGATCGCCGCTGGAACGAAAATAATAGAAGCCTCGCAGTCCAGCGGCGGAATCTCAATCTCGCTTTGGCGGTTCGGGGGCCGCTTGGTTTTGGAGGGCCTTCCAGAGTTCATCGGCCAGTGCCTGCATCCCTTTGTCGCCGGGATGGCCTGCCACGCCCGCGTGCTCGAACTTCCGTTCTGATCGGGCGTAGTTGGCTTCATCAGCGCCGAGCTTGCTGATGTTCACGAACGTTCCGCCCGCGTTTTGACAGGCTTGCTGCATGCGATCGTCCTTGGCGGTATCCGCCCAGAACGAACTGCGGACGATCAGAGTCGGGTTGCCGTGCCGCTTCAGCTCTGTGAGCAGCTTGGCGAACGATGTCTTGAAGCGGAGCTTGGCTTCGTCCGTCGTGAGCGCCGCCGAGTTTTCACCGATCGCTACGATGATCAGGTCGGCTTTGAATTCCAATTCGTTCTTCAGTCCTTCGGCCAAGTTATACGCATCCAGATTGCGTTCAAAGTCGGCGATGTTCTTGACCATCACTTCGGGTTTGCCGCCAGACTCCTTCGCGATCCGGGCCGTCAGCAGATGGACGTAATCTTTCTCCAAGGCACTCGCTGCCATGCCCCAGTTTCCCGTCCAACCGATCTGCGGAGCAGGGCCATGTAACGTGATGCTGTTGCCGAGAAAGAGGACTCGGTTCACACGCAGTGTCCCAATCGTCAGCCCCTTCACGACCGGCGCTGCTGGCTTCGCTCCCTCCACCGGCTTCGTCGAGTCAACCTGTTCGTTGGCCTGACACGACACCGCCCCGATGATGCTGAGAGCCATTCCCAACGCGAATCGCGACCACGCTTGGCTGACCATTTCGACTTTCCTTTGAAACAAGTGAGGGCACGATTCATTCTCGGTCGCGTGAGGTATAAGCTCCGGCTGGAGGACGAACAACGCTTGGGCATTAGCAGCAGGTTGAATAACTCCACTAGGCTTGCCTCATTCGTATACCTCACGCTGCGGAGCAACAGCCGCGATGACAACGGCGAGACCCACACGGCGACAACTCGCTTTGGCAGGGCAACTGCAGTTCAGACAACGAACCAAACTCGGAGAGTACACGGCGATGAGAGAGCTTAAGGGACGGGTGGCTTTGATTACGGGAGCTTCGGCGGGGATCGGCGTGCATGTGGCACGGGCTTTGGCAAAGCAGGGGATGAATCTCGCGCTGGCTGCTCGACGACCGGTCGAGTTGGAGCAAGTCGCTGCTGAGATGAGGGGTCTCGGGGTGAAGGCAGTGGCGATTCCGACCGATGTCGCCGACGAAGGACAGCTTCAAAACTTGGTCGAGCGGACAATGAGTGAACTGGGGGCGATTGATGTCCTCGTCAACAACGCGGGTGTCGAAGCCTTCCGACGGTTTGACGAGATTCCTCCGGCCGACATTCGTCGCACGATTGATGTGAACCTCACCGCGACACTGCTGCTGACGCGCTACGTGATCCCGCACATGCAGCAGGCCGGGCGAGGCCACATCGTGAACATGGCTTCGATCGCGGGGAAGCAGGGACCAGCGTTTGCCGCCATTTACGGGGCCAGCAAGGCGGGGCAGATCGCGTTCACTCAATCGTTACGTAGCGAATACCACGGCTCGGGGATCAGCGCCTCAGCGATCTGTCCCGGCTTCGCGACAGACGGCGGCATCTACGAAGAGCTGCGCGAGCGATCCGGCAAGAGTGTCCCGTGGTATGTCGGTGGCACGTCGTCTGAAGCGGTGTCTCGTGCTGTCGTAAAGGCAATTAAGTCGGACAGAGCCGATCTCATCGTCAACGTTCCCACACTCAGGGGACTCTTCACGCTCTGCTCACTGTTCCCGCGCATCGGTGAATCGCTTTTCCGCCTCGCGTCACGAAAGTATCTGGAACGTGCGGCTGCAGCGCACAAATGACATGCCCCGCTCCCTCGTTTAACCGCGTGGGCAACGCCCGCGCGTCGATTGACGTGGAAAGCGTTTTCGCCATTCGACGCGCGGGGCGTTGCCCACGCGGTGAAACGACGCGGCGTGGCCGCAGCCAAAGTAGCCTTCATCGCTCCGCGTGAAGGAAGCCGATGGGGAGTCGATGCGGCTGATGCCAATCGATGCTGGAATCGTACTCGGCTTCCTTCACGCGGAGCGATGAAGGCTACTTTTTGAAGACGGAAATGCGCGCCGTACGACAGGATTTCGCGACCTAGTGGTCGAACAACTTTGTCTTGAGGGGTTCATCACTAGCCCGACGCGCAAGCGAGGGCTTCACTTTCGACAACGGTTTGCCCTCGCTTGCGCGTCGGG
>JAYTGQ010000247.1:0-6575 GCA_043733345.1 Schlesneria sp. | reverse complement strand
AAGGCGCTAGCCGCCGGTCATGCAGGAAATCACCGGCGGCTAGCGCCTTGCCGCTCACGTCATACAACTTTCAACAGGAATGGCGGAGAGCCCAAATTGGTAATCGATAAATGCAAATTGCAAATTAGAAGAGACGCGCTCGAACGGGCTTCTCATTTTTCAATTTGCATTTATCAATTACCAATTTGCAATGCCTCTGTTTTTAGCCTGAGGCGAAGACTTCACGCCCCCGACTTGGCTCGGACCATGCCATTGACGTTCGATGTCGATTCACCCATAGTTCCGCCCCGCCTGAAACGGCAGAAAACCCCTATTTCACAGACAGAAACTGCGAATCATGTCCGACACCCCCGATCGTTTGGAAGCCGCCCGTCTCGACAAGCTCGCGAAGATCGAAGCTCTCGGTCTCGACCCGTGGGGCCAGAGATTCGATGGGCACATCGCGATCGAAGAGGCTCGCGAAAAGTGTCCGACTGAATCGGGAACGGAAGGTCCGGCCGTACGAGTCGCCGGACGTATCCTCCGCTGGAACGACAAGGGGAAGCTCCACTTCATTCACATCCAAGATTACACCGGCCGCATCCAGTTGATGCTCTCCAAGAAGGACGCCAGTGAGGCGATGTGGTCGCTGCTGGAATGCCTCGATCTGGGAGATTTGATCGGCGTCGATGGGACGACGCGCGTGTCGAACACCGGTGAGAAGACGATCCTCGTGACGGGCCTGACGATCCTCTGCAAGTCGCTCGCGCAGCCGCCGGAAAAGTTCCACGGTCTGCAAGACAAGGAGCTTTTGCTGCGCCAGCGTTACGTCGATCTGATCTACACCGAGGGCGTACTCGACCGGATGTTCAAGCGGCTGCGAATCATCGACTCGATCCGCCAGACCCTGCGAAACGAAAAATTCTTCGAGGTCGAGACGCCCGTGTTGCACGCGATTGCCGGTGGTGCGGCAGCGCGTCCCTTCACGACGCATCACAACGCACTCGACATCCCGCTCTTCCTGCGGATCGCACTCGAACTGCATCTCAAGCGGCTGATGGTCGGCGGGATCGAGCGGGTCTACGAGATGGGTCGCGTCTTTCGGAACGAGGGCGTGGATGGGACTCACAACCCCGAGTTCACGATGATCGAGCTGTATCAGGCGTACGCCAACTACGAAGTGATGATGGAACTCGCCGAGAAGATCATCTCGAACGCCGCCATCGCCGCGAACGGCACGGCCGTCCTGCCGTGGGGCGACAAGACCGTGGACTTCACGCCGCCGTTCCAACGCGCGAAATACGGCGACCTCTTCCGCGAACACGCTGGCTGCGACATGCACGATGCCGAGGGAGTCATCGCCGCCGCGAAGACGCTTCACATCGAAACGGCCAACCGGCACCACGACGTGATCGTCAACGATGTCTTCGAGGCGACCGTCGAAGACAAACTGGTCGGCCCAATCTTCGTCTACGACTACCCCGCGTCGATGTGCCCGCTGACGAAACGAAAAAAGTCCGACCCGACCATCGCCGAGCGGTTCGAGATGTTCGTGGACGGCATGGAACTGGCCAACGCCTACACCGAACTGAACGACCCGCGCCTGCAAGAGGAACTGTTCCGCACCCAACTTCAGGGGCTGGCCGAAGAAGACTCGATGGCCAAGATGGACCACGACTTCGTGCGAGCACTCAAGGTCGGCATGCCCGCCGCCGGTGGCATGGGGATCGGCATCGACCGCCTCGTGATGCTGCTGACCAACACCACGAGTATTCGCGACGTGATCTTCTTCCCACTGCTCAAGCCGGAGCATTCGGCGTAGGGACGTTGCTGATGCCCAAGCCTTACGACGCGACAACCAAACTGTTGCTTGAAGAGAACCCGGCAGCTTGGCTGCGGTTGGCGGGGATCGAGGTCTCGTCGCCGATCACGCTTTTGGAATCGGACCTCTCCACGATCACGACCGATGCCGACAAGCTTTTCCGCGTGGAGGCCGATGATCCGTGGATCGTGCATCTCGAACTTCAATCTGGGTACGACGGCCAGTTGGCGTTGCGAGGTGCCCGGTACGGCGTACTGGCTGACTACGCTTATGGCCTACCAGTGCAGACGGTCTTCGTCCTGCTGCGTCCCGCCGCCGATTCTTCCTCGTTTACGGGTGAGCTTCGGCGTTGTCTTCCGGACGGTTTCTGTTATCTCTCGTTCCACTATCGCGTGGTTCGAGTCTGGCAATTGCCGGTCGAAACGCTGTTGCACGGTGAACTGGCGACGCTGCCGTTGGCTCCCATCGCAGCGGCGACAGAAGACCAAATCCCCGAGATCATCCGGCAAATGCAAACTCGGCTGGACAGCGAAGCGACAACCGAACAAGCTCGTTCGCTGTGGACGGCCACTTACATTCTGATGGGCCTGAAATTTCCCGCTGACTTCCTGATGAATCAGCTTCGAGGAGTGAACAACATGAAAGAGTCGGTTTCCTACCAAGCCATCATTGAGGAAGGTGTTGCAAAGGGTCTCGCAAAGGGTCGGTCAGAAGGACGGTCGGAAGGACGGTCGGAAGGACGGTCGGAAGGGAGCCTGCTCGAAGCCCGGCGGTTGCTCGTTCAATTCGGCCAGCGTCGATTCGGTGTTCCCAGCGTGACGGTTCGCGAACGAATTGACTCGATCGACAATCTCGATCGTCTCGAACACTTGCTCCTCCACGTTGTCGATTTCGACGTGGCAGCCACATGGGACGAACTCTTGGACGGATCGAACTGACTCGTTGAGCGGCCGCGTCACTCGATCAGCCGGTGAGATACCAACCCGAAGTGTGAACGAGAGTGGCGACGGACTTCTCCCTCTTTCACGCCTCTTCGCCCGCGTCCTCGTTCACACTTCGGGTTGGTATGTCGGGTAAACCGTTTCTTGCCGGTCGCCTGAGTGCAAGCAGCCCTTCCCGCAAACAGCCATCTCGACCACAATCGCCGCACGAACCGGCAAACCCTCGAATGAGACGACCGACGGAACGAACGCGGCAGGCGGCCAACGCCTCGCGACCAACAGCCAAAGGACTGGCCCATGTACAAATTGATTCTCTGCCAGCGCTATCTGCGGACGCGCTACATTGCTCTGGCCAGCGTCATCAGCGTGACGCTCGGTGTGGCGACGATGATCGTCGTGAACTCGGTCATGGCGGGGTTTAGCGGTGAGATGCGGGAACGCATCAAAGGCGTTCTGGCCGATGTCGTCATCGAAACCCGCAGCACCGACGGCGAGCCGGACGCGGAGTCTCACAAGGCGCTCGTCCGTGAGCTGGTCGGCAAATACGTGGCGGGCGTCACGGCGACGGTCGAGATGTACGGAATGCTCAGCTTTGAGTACGGCGGGCAATACATTCCGCACCCCGTCACGCTCATCGGCATCGACCCCGAGAGCAAAGCGGAAGTCGGCCCACTGGTCGATTACTTGCAGAGCTACCACGCTCAGCACGATGGCAAGGACGTCACTCCCGCCGAGCGGCCACTCGACCAGAAGCCCGGTTGGGAATTGACCGCCTCCGCCATCGAGCGACGACAGCGTGTCGCCCAAAATACGATGCAGCGAGCCGAGATATTGCGAAAGCTCAAAGGATCGCGACACGACGAGGCGGGGCAGCACGAACCAGCTCCAGTCACCAAGTCGGATGACCCCTTCGCCGAATTGGACTCTGCAATCAAGAATGCGACCGTACTCGATCTGGCTTCCATCGCTCAGCCTCAAGACGGACGCGTCTACATCGGCGCGGGACTCATCAGCTTTCCACACAAGGACGAACAATCGGGTGAGATGCGGACCGTGTTCATGGTTCGTCCCGGCAACGATGTGAAGATCACCACGGCGACGGCGGGGATCCCCACGGGAGCCTACTTCGACGCGACCGTCGTCGATGTCTTTCAAAGTGGTATGAGTGAGTACGACTCGAACTTCGTCTTCTGCAACCTCGAACATTTGCAGAAGGTTCGCAAGATGATTCGGACCAACGAGGACGGCTCCGAATCACGAGCGATCACGTCCGTACAGATTCGTCTCAAGGACTATCGCGACTCGGACAAGGTCGTCGAACTGCTGCGAACCGAGTTCACACCCGATCGCTACACCGTCCGAACGTGGGAACAGAAACAGGGGCCACTTCTGGCGGCGGTCGATGTCGAATCGTCGATCCTGAACATCCTGCTGTTCCTGATCATTGCCGTCGCGGGCTTCGGCATCTTGGCGATCTTCTTCATGATCGTGGTCGAGAAGACGCGCGACATCGGCATCTTGAAGGCGCTCGGGGCCAGCTCTTCCGGCGTGATGTCGATCTTCCTGAGCTATGGTCTGTCGCTCGGAATGGTCGGTAGCGGTGTCGGCGTGATCGCGGGGCTGCTCTTTGTTCACTACATCAATCAGATCGAAGGGATCATCACGATCATCACCGGTCACAAGGTGTTCGACGAACGGATCTATTACTTCAAAGAGATTCCAACTCATGTGGACCCGTTTACGGTCTGCTGGGTCGCACTGGGTGCGATCACGATCGCCGTCGTGGCCAGCATCCTCCCCGCTCGCCGCGCCGCCCGACTGCAACCGGTGCAAGCGCTCAGGCACGAGTAAACGGCAGACGTTGAAGTCCGGGGCATCGAAGTCCGGCTTAGCAGCCTGTTGAAAAACGTAGGGTAAGCGTCTCGCTTGCCCGTGAAAGCAGTTGAAAAAGGGGCAAGCCAGAGGCTTACCCTACGTTTTTCAACGGGCTGTTAGCCGGACTTCCTTCTGGAGAGCTTGTCCAAAAAAGAAGTCCGGCTTTAAGAAAAGCCGGACTTCGAGATGCTGCGACACATTCCGTGACACACGAAACAAACGACCGACCCATCCGCCCGGCCAGGAACGGAAACCATGCCCACTGCCAGCGCGACCCTTCATCCGTCTTCAACTCTCTCCACTTCCACGATCCCTGCTCGCGAGAAGCCCGCCATGCCCGAACCGCAGATTGCGGCGATTGCCGTTGAGAAGGCGTACCGCAAGGGAGACCACCAAGTCCCCGTGTTGCACGGCGTGGACATCTCGGTCCACAAGGGTGAGTTTCTCTCGATCGTCGGCCAGTCGGGGTCGGGCAAGAGCACGTTGCTGCATCTGCTCGGTCTGCTCGACGCGCCCGATGTGGGCGAAGTGCAACTCGACGGCCAGCGGATCGACGACCTTCCCGCGCGCACGCGCGACGAATTGCGGAACCGCGTTTTCGGATTCGTCTTCCAGTTCTATCACCTGCTCCCTGAGCTGAGCCTCATGGAAAACGTGCTGGTTCCGTTGATGATCCGTCACTCGATCTGGGGCTACTGGCAGCGGCGGCGCGAGTACCAGGATCGCGCTCGCGAAATGATCGATCGCGTGGGACTCGGCCATCGCCTGACGCACCGTCCGTCCGAGCTTTCCGGTGGCGAGATGCAGCGCGCAGCCATCGCCCGCTCGCTCGTCGCCCGCCCCGAAATCCTGCTCGCCGATGAGCCAACCGGCAACCTCGATCAAGGGACCGGGCGAGGCATCATCGAACTGATGGCCAAGTTGAACGAGCAGGAACGCCTCACTATTATCATGGTCACACACGACCAGCTCATCGCGGCGGAAGCGCATCGCACGGTGAAACTCCGTGAAGGACGAATCGAACCGGCGTAAGGATGAAGAAAGGCAATTGCAAATTGATAATTGGTAATTTCCAAATGCAAAATTGAAGAATGGACTGCTCACAGCGAGTCTCTTCCATTTGTCAATTTGCAATTACCAATTTGCATTGAGCAATTTCTTCCCCACCGTGCCGAGTCTTCGATTCACATTGAGTCCTCAGCTCCTAGATCGTCCACTCAAAATCACGCCTCGCAGCCCGGCCTTGTGCCGGGCTGCTTCATCACGGGAACCCTTTCGATGGCCTTGAAGATTTTCCTCGGCGGCAAGTTGGTGGACGAAGCCGATGCCAAGATCAGCGTGTTCGATCACGGGCTGCTGTACGGTGACGGCGTCTTCGAGGGGATTCGCGTGTATGGCGGCAAGGTCTTCCTCCACCAGCAGCACATCGACCGACTCTTCGAGAGCGCGAAGGCCATCCGCCTCGTCATCCCGATGACGCCCGAACAGGTGATCGACGCGGTCGAGCAAACCGTGAAGGCCAACAACATCGGCGACGGTTACGTCCGGCTTGTCGTCACGCGCGGAGCGGGCAGTCTCGGCTTGGACATTCGCCGGACGAGCAACCCGCAAGTCATCGTCATCGCCGACACGATCACGCTCTATCCGCCCGAGACCTATACGAAGGGGATGAACCTCGTCACGGCCAGTACCATTCGCAACCATCCCGGTGCGCTGAGTGCCCGGATCAAGTCGCTCAACTACCTGAACAACATCCTCGCGCGGATCGAGGGAACCGACGCCGGCATGGTTGAGGCACTGATGCTCAACCATAAGGGTGAAGTGGCCGAATGCACCGGCGACAACATCTTCCTCGTGAAGAACGGTGTCGTGCGCACGCCCGGTCCCGACGCGGGGATCCTCGAAGGGATCACGCGCAACGCGGTCATGCAGCTCGCAACGGAAGCGGGCTATCGCGT
>JAYTGQ010000246.1:0-2321 GCA_043733345.1 Schlesneria sp. | reverse complement strand
TCATCAGCTTTTGGAAGGGGATTTCGCTGCCGTTCCCCGAACCGGGATTGAGGCTGATCCGCCAGCAGGACATCGCCGCGTTCGACGTGCAGATGACGACGCACCGCGCGGAGTTGGCCGAGGCGGTGGCCCAACTCGACACCCATTACGAAGAACTCCGGACAGCGGCGCGAAACAGGCTCGGTTCCCTGTTCAATCCCGGCGATTACCCCGCCAGTCTGCGCGGTCTGTTCGGGATCGCCTGGGAGTTTCCTTCGGTGGAGCCACCCGAGTACCTGAGCCGCCTCAGCCCGAGGTTGTTCGAGCAGGAATGTCAGCGGGTCTCAACCCGCTTCGATGAAGCCGTGCAACTGGCCGAAGATGCGTTCGAGAGTGAACTCGACAAGTTGGTCAGTCATCTCGCCGAGCGGCTCAGCGGTCAGGAGGATGGCCGGCCGAAGGTGTTCCGCGACAGTGCCGTCGCGAACCTGCGCGAGTTCTTCAGCCGGTTCCAGCAACTCAACGTCAGGTCCAATGCGGACCTCGACAACCTGGTTGAGCAAGCTCGACGAGTGCTGCGCGGAGTCGAGCCGCAGGTGCTGCGAGACAACGCGGCCCGGCGTCAGCAGGTCGCGTCACAACTGGCTGGCGTGCAGGCATCCCTCGACGGTTTGATGGTCGATCGTCCCCGGCGCTCCATTATCCGTCCGAGCCAGCGGGAGCGCACCTGATGGATCTGTTCGTTGCTCCCGATGGAAGTACAAAGGCGATCTACAGCGAGGAGATCGACCTCCACGCTCTCGGCACGGCAACCATCTCGCGGGCGAGCCACGTCGAGCCGAATGCTTCGGGCCAGTGGTTCGCCGACATGGTGGACGGTCCCCAACTGGGGCCGTTCGACCGCCGCAGCGAGGCCCTCGCGGCGGAAGTGGCCTGGCTCACTGAGAATCGGTTACTGCCGACAACGTAGCCACCAAGATCATTCTCTAACCCTGAACCATCAGCCGCACGGAACTGTTCCGTCGCGGCTGTTTTCGTTTCTCCTCCCGTTCCCTCACTCCAAGGATTCTTCGATGACCCAAGCCCAATTGAACCGAGCTGTCTCCAAAGCGACCGGCGATGACTGCGATGTCATCGACCGGCGCGGCTTCACACTCGTTGACGACGAACAACCACTTCAAGAGGACGATCTGCTCGCCCTCGTCACTGACTGGCAACGCCTCGAAGCGGAACAGGACGCTGTGGCCAGACGCCGCCCACAACTCGGGTCGGTGGCGTGACACGCTGCCGATTGAGCGTTGCATGAGAACACAAACAGGGAGTGACGGGCGATTCAACCCATCGTCCGTTACTCCCGCTCTCGGTCCCTTGAAGCAACTCGGCTTGTGTGCCTCTTTCGTTCAACTTTCCCCAATCTCATTTGGAGTGACTCCATGATTTCGATTTCCCGTTCGTTAGCTCGACAGTTCCGTGCCGTCGCCCGCCGAGCGGGTTTGTCTGCCCGTCACGCGGGCTATGTGCGGTTGGTGGCGACGCCCGACGCCCTCAGCGTGTACGCCGCCAACCATCGCGTGGCGGTCGAGTACCGGGATGGTGGCCGGTTCGTCTCGGCGGACCTCACTGTGCCGCTGCAACTCTTCGCCGATTGCGAAGGGAAGCGTGACGATCTGGTGACGATTCGGTTGGGCGAGCCTGGCCACGTTGTCGCCACTTGGGATGAGGGCGGGCTGCCTCAGCATCGGGACTATCTGTTCGCGGACGACGCCGCGATTCCCTCGCTGCCGTCCATGCCGAGCGAGTTGGCGTCCAATGAGCCGCATCTACTGGTGGCTCTGCGCGACGCAATGGAGACGACCGAAAAGAACGCCAACCGATACGCCCTCAACTGCGTGCAGCTCAAGGGGCGTGGTTCGATCGAGGCCACGGATGGCCACCAACTGCTCGCGCAGTCGGGATTTGATTTCGGTTGGAGCGAAGATGTTCTCATGGAAGCGAGCGATGTCTTCGCGAGTCGGGAGTTGCCCCATGACCAGCCCGTTCAGATCGGCAAGACGGCCAACTGGGTGACGGTTCAGGTGGGAGCCTGGACGATCCACCACGCCGTTCAGAAAGAGGGGCGCTTCCCCGACCTCGATCGCGTGATCCCGGCCGCTTCCACAATGGTCACGCGCATGCAGCTCGACGCGGCGGACGTGGAGTTTTTGTCAGATCGGATCGAACACTTGCCAGCCGACGATGACCAAGAGCGTCCGGTCACGGTGGACCTCAACGGGACCGTCGCCATTCGGGCTCGTCAGGATGACAAGTCGCCCATGACGGAATTGGTGTTGAGTCGCTCGCAC
>JAYTGQ010000245.1:0-16622 GCA_043733345.1 Schlesneria sp. | reverse complement strand
CGACGCGCGGGGCGTTGCCCACGCGGTGAAACGACTCAGTTCCGGCCGGACGAAGTATCGGTCGCGTGATTTCCACGCCCTGCAACAGGTAGGGATAGACCTTGTGGCCCGTGGCCCTCACGGTCGGTCGTGGTCCGGGGACGATGCCCTGAATCCCCGTGTTTTGTCGCCATCGCGGCACTCGCTTGCGGTTGACCGTCTCTCCCCGAGTCGCCAGCCACAACACCATCCGGCGGCTGCCGCAGGTATTCCTCATCGCTCAGACGCATCCAGTGCCAGTTCTCAACGCACTCGGCAACCGGCTCGTAGGACACGTTCGAGCGGTGCAGACCCAGCCGCCCGCACGGCCGCCGCCCGCTCGGGCCGCGATGGCCAGCCTCGATCCAACGACGCCGCTCCTCAACCGTTCTCGGCCACATTGTTTTGCCCCAGTCCAGCTCGATCTTCAGCCGCCCGATGTGCTCGTACTGCTCCGCCGAACGCGACTCATCCGTGGCAGCCTTCTGCGACAAAACGCGCGAGGTATAGCAGGCTTACATCTCACGCAGCATTCTCATTCCTACCACTTCGCTTGCGTGAACAACAGTTTTCGCTAGACTCCCCGTCACATTAGGCCGTGTGGACTTTGTGACCCGGCTTGGGTCATAGAGCAAATAAGTTGGTTACGTCAGTGTGGTTGGAGCGAAGTACCTTTGTTGCATTACATTCAAACTCACTCGCCACTCAGCATAAATCTACTTATGCTGTCAAAATTTTGTTTTGATTGTGGCAATATCCGCATGACCTAGTTTCTTCTTCAGTAGTCATGCTCCCATGCGCAATCAAGTTGGATCATGATTTGGCTAGATAGTTGTTTTTGAAACTGGTCTATCTTGTTGATATGATTTTAGGGTCTGACTTTGAATTTTTGAAATGAGCACCCCTAGCTCAATTGGATAGAGCATCGGTCTACGGAACCGAAGGTTGCTGGTTCGAGCCCAGCGGGGTGTACTTTACGCTGCAACGACTTACAATCGGTTGCAGTTCCGCGAAGACAGTTTGTCACAGAATAACGACCCCCGTCAGCGTCAACTGACGGGGATCGCGCAACGAACCTCTCGGCTCGTCACTGGTTTTTTCCAGTCGGGAGGTTCAGTCATGCCAAAGTTCGCGAAGCCGTGGTTCCATCCTGCCCGTGGCGTCTGGTACGTCACCTGGACGGCAAGCAGGTCAATCTTGGTCCTGATCGTGCGGCGGCGTTTGAAGAGTACGCCCGCCTGATCGCGGCCCCCAAAGAAGTCCGAAGAGCACCGGCGCATTCCCTGCCCGCCGTTGTGGATGCTTTTCTGGAGTGGCTCAAGCCGCGCAGGGCACCTGATACCTACGAGTGGTATCGCTACCGGCTGGAACGCCTCGCACGGCGCTACCCCACATTGCCCGCCTCGCAGCTCACGTGTGCGATGGTCGAAGACTGGGTCGATGAGTACCAACTCTCGGTGACCTCGCGGCGCAACTATTATCGTTGTGCCAAGAAGAGCATGAAGTGGGCACGGAGTCGCGGGCTGGTCAAACGAAACCGCATCCGAGACTTGGAAGTTACAGCCGCTGAAAGCCGCGAGATCGTCGTCAGTGTTGAGCAGTACCAACAACTGCTGTCGCTGATCCGTGACCCCAGCTTTCGCGACGTGGTTGTCACGACCTGGGAGACCGGCTGCCGACCGCAGGAATCGCTCCGGGTCGAGGCCCGCCATGTTGATCTGGTCAACCAGCGTTGGGTCTTTCCCAAATCGGAAAGCAAGAACAAGAAGCTCTCGCGAGTGGTTTACCTGAGCGATACTGCCGCCGAGATCACCCCGGCGTCTCGTACTGGCTCGCCCGCAGGGCAAGTTGTTCTGCAGCGGTGGCGGGATGCCGTGGACCACGGACGCGGTCAACAACATGTTCATGCGCATTCAGATCCGCATTGGCAAACAGCTCCTGCTGGAACGGGGTCTCACGGTATCGGATGAGGCCATCGAGCAGCTCATCCCAACCCTTGCCCCCACACGGAAACTCAAAGGCAAGCTCCTCAAGAAATCGCCTGTGCTGCTGCGTCAGGAAGCTCGACGCAAACTGTCCAGCAGGCTGGCGTGCAGCCTCGCACAACGTTGGTCGCTGTACGCCAGCCGCCATATCTGGGCCACGCACGCTTTGCAGAAGGGGGTGGACCCGCTGACGACGGCCATTCTGATGGGACATAGCGACCCCGGCACTCTGTCAACGGTTTACCAGCACGTGGCACTGAACCCGAGTCACATGCTCAATCAGGCCAAGCGGGCGGCGGAATGACAAACCCCACCATTCGTGGCGGGGTTGTCGCAGTCAATTGAGGCTGATGTGACGCAGGTGGGGGCGTTGACGGGGGAGCTTGGGAGTTTCCGATTCGCGTCGCCGCTTTGTTGTTTCCAGATAGGCTTCCAGTTGCTCTTCACTGACCCGGACAGCGATGGTGTTCCAGCCGCCCCGACGTAATCAGACCGTAAATCGTGGAGACGGAGCAGTTCAGACGCTGTGCAACTTGGGTGACTGTCAGCATGTAACTTCTCCCTTCTCGGCGCAGGGATCAACCAAGCATTGGAATCGCCATTCAGCCATTCCACAGTGGGCGTCCCGTTGGCACATTGGCTTACGGAATGGAGGTCGCCTCCTTGGGGTACGACCGAATAAATCACATCCTTCGCGGCCAACTATCGATCGGGTTGCTGTTCCCGGACTGGTTCCTTTGCCGGGGCGTTGCGGGCAGCATAGCTTTCGAGAACCGACTCAAAACTTTGTTCGCCTCGAATGTCTTCGGTGACCATTTGCTGAGTCGAGTTGGCGATAGTGCCCGGGGCTCATCCGGTGTTTCGGGGAGGTCTGTTCGCGGGGTGGAAAAGCGGTTAAATCGTCGGGCGAGCATACGGCTGGGAGCTGTGTGGAAAGTCGCGGGGATTTGTCTCGGGGTGCCAGGGATGGAACTTGCTCTTTTGCCGTTGATCGACGATGCGAAGTGCTTTGCGATGGTTCGGAAGTTGCGTTGGCCGGAGGGGGTGAGTTGCCCTCATTGCGAGTCGAAGCGGGTGACGCAGCGGGGGATGAATGAGACTCAGCCGGATCGGCAACGTGACCTGTGTGGCGGCTGCGAGCGGAGTTTTGATGATCTGACCGACACCATTTTTGCGGGTCATCATCAGCCGCGGCGAGTCTGGTTGTTGTGCCTGTACTTCATGGGTCTGAATTTGTCGAATCGGCAGATCGCTCGGGAGTTGGGGTTGGATGAAGACAGCGCTCACGACATGGCCACTCAACTGCGGAAGGGGATCGTGGCGAGACAGCCGGAGGTGGTCCTGTCGGGGGAGGTCGAATGCGACGAAGTCGACGTGGTTGCAGGCCATAAAGGGCATCTCCAGGCGGTCAAAAAAAAGGGAGACTCGGCCGCCGACGGCGCTTGAAAGTGGACCGCGGTCGCAGCACCCTGGCCCAGGAAAAGCCGCCGATCTTCGGGATGATTCCACGCACAGGAGAGGTCGTGCTGCGGATGCTCGCCAACGTCCAACAGGCCACGATCGGGCCGATCTTGAAAGCCACGATCAGCCCCGGCACGACGGTCTATACCGACGAGTACGACATCTACAGCCGACTGACAGACTGGGGCTACAAACATCGCACGGTCAACCACGGACGGAAGGAGTACGCTCGCGATGAAGACGGCGACGGCTTCCACGAAGTCCACGTCAACACAATGAAAGGCTGCTGGTCGCTGCTGCGATCCTGGCTCCGACCTCACCGAGGCCTTTCGCAAGAAAAACTGCCGCTCTACGTCGGCTTCTTTCAGTTCGTTCACAACGCTCGAAAACGCGGAAAAGCACTCCTCGAATCACTCGTCACAACCTTCCTCGCAAAACCTCCCCGGAACGCCGGATGAGCCATCTTGTTTTCCTCCTTCAGGAACTGGATAGCCGGAGCACTAAAGAGAACCCACCCGGCGGCAACGTCTGGACGGACTTTCCGCCGCCGAGTGGGCCTGCTCCGGATTTGCACCGGATACAGTTCGGTCAGTGAGCTTGGATTTGGCTTGCGTGAGTTGACCGCGTCTCTCATTGCTTGGGTGCTGAGGTAGGAACTTCCACGACAACGACCGGCGGTTGTTGCCGCGTCGGATCGACGACCGATGGCATTGCGGGCGGTGGCGTCGGGATGCCGACTGGCATCGAAAGCGAACTCGGTTCGATGCTGTTGGGGTCTCGTTGTTTGTGCTCATAGACCTTGCGGCCAAACTTGAAGAACAGTGCCGGGGTGACGACTTGGTCAAGAATCGTCGAGGTCAACATGCCGCCGAAGACGACGAGGGCCAGCGGGTAGAGAATCTCCTTGCCAGTCTGACCCGCTCCGAACAGCAGCGGCAACAGGCCGATGAAGCTGGTCATGGCGGTCATCATCACGGGAGCGAGTCGTTCCAGGCTGCCGCGCACGATCATCTGTTCGGAGAACGTCTCGCCCTCGTGCTGCATCAGGTGGATGTAGTGCGAGATCATCATGATGCCGTTGCGGCTGACGACACCGATCAGGGTGATGAAGCCGACCCAGTGCGCGACGGACAAACTCGTGGCACTTACCCACACGCGCGGCCAGTCCCACCACGGGGCGGCTTGGAGTGCGGCCCACTCGGGGCGGTTCACGATCAGCAATGTCAGCACCGAACCGAACGCGGCGAGCGGGATATTGACCAGCACTTGCAGGGCTGCTCGCCATGAATCGAGAGCTTTGCAGAGCAGCAGGAACACGCCAAGGATGCTGAGCGAGCCGAGAATCGCGAGGCGGCGATTGGCTTGCTGCTGAGCCTCGAACTGGCCGCTGAATTCGACGTAGTAGCTGCCCGGAAGCTGCCGCAGGCCCTCTTCGACCGGAGCGACAGCCGTTTTGATGTCGGCCACCACGCTGGCGAGATCGCGGCCCTGCACGTTGCAGAAGACGACGATGCGACGCTGGACGTTCTCGCGGTTCAGCGTGTTCGGGCCGGTCGTGTCGAGCACTTCGGCGACCTGTCCCAACGCAACGCGGCGGCCGGACGGAGTTTCGAGGATGGTTTCGTTGATGACTTCGGGATCGCTGCGCGAGGCTTCGTCGTACCACACGACGAGGCCGAAGTAGCGATCTTCGTCCAGCACCTGCGAGACGACTTGTCCCTTGTAAGCCGTCTCCAGCAGGTCGGCGACATCGCCCGGCGCGAGTCCGTAGCGGGCGGCCTCGTCGCGATTCACGCGCAGGCGAATCTGCGAAATCTCGATCTGCGGCTCGATCTGTAAATCGACGATGCCGGGGATCGGCTGCATCCGGGTTTGCATGTCGTAGGCGGCCGTGCGGAGTTCGCGCAGGTCTTGGCCGAAGACCTTCACGGCGATCTGAGCGCGAATGCCCGACATCATGTGGTCCAACCGGTGCGAGATGGGCTGGCCGATGTTGACGGCGGCACCGGGGATGTTCGAGATGCGGTCGCGCACGTCGGCGATCACGTCTTCGCGCGGACGCCCCACCGAATCGAAGCCCCACAAGTGCGCGATCGGGATCAATCGCAACGCGGCATAGCCCCAACCCGGTTTGGGCGGACTGTGCTCCGCAAGACGCACGTCGATCTCGGACGAGTTGACTCCCTCGGCGTGCTCATCCAGTTCCGCCCGGCCCGTCCGGCGCGAGACGGAGAGAACTTCGGGAACGTCAAGAATCGACCGCTCGGCCCGCGTGGCGATGCGCTGGCTCTCGTCGAGACTCGTGCCCGGTTCCATCCGCAGGCTGATCGTGAGCGTCCCCTCGTTGAACGGCGGCAGGAATTCACCACCCATCCACAGAATGCTGGCACAAGCGAGTGTGACCAGCACGGCGACACCGCTCAAAATCAGCGTCGCGTGTCTCAACGTGAATCTCAGGACGACCGCATCCACGCGCTTGAGCCAGCGCAGCACCAGCGGGTCGGCCTCCTCTTCCAGCAGCTTCGCTTTCGACAACAACACCGAGCCGAACGCCGGCGTGAATGTCAGCGAGACGACCAGCGAGCAGAGCAGAGCCGTGATGTAGGCCACACCCAGCGGAGCGAACATGCGGCCCTCCAAACCGGCCATCGAGAACAGCGGAAACATGACGAGAATCACGATCAGCGTCGCGTAGACAATCGAGTTCCTCACCTCGCACGAGGCGTCGTAGATCACGTCCAGCGGCGAGCGTTGTTGGCCGAGTGGAAGTTGGCGGTTCTCCTTCAGCCGGCGGTAGATGTTCTCGATGTCCACAATCGAGTCGTCCACCAAATCGCCGATCGCGACCGCGATGCCTCCCAGCGTCATCGTGTTGATCGTGATGCCAAACCAGTGAAACACGAGGATCGTGAGCAGAATCGACAGCGGCATCGACGTGAGCGAACTGAGGCTCGTGCGAAAGTTGCCCATCAACAGGAACAGCACGACGATGACCCACAACGCACCGTCGCGCACGGCTTCGGTGACGTTGTGGACCGCCGCTTCAATGAAGTCGGCCTGCTTGAAGATGCGGCGTTCGATGACGACATCCGGCGGCAGTTCCTTCTGCAACGATTCCAGCACCTCGTCGATCATGAGGTCCAACGCCAGAGTGTCGGCATTGGGTTGCTTCTGCACGGTCATGATGACGGCCGGGCCGCCGCTGATTTTCGTTGTGGTGTGCGTTTCATCGGCCTGCTCGTCTTTGTCGTGCTTGGGGTCTGCCTGTTCTCTGTCGTGACCCGCCTCGCCGTGACTGTCGCCGTGCGCGGCGGACGCAGTGTACTCGTGCGGCAGGGATTCGCGAACGGCGGCATTCACGTCGGGTTCGAGCTTCACCCACGCACTGCCGTCGCCCCGTTTGATCGGCCCGCCGAAGCGGACTTCGGCCACGTCCTTGATGCGAACGGGCATCGGCTCGCGCCACAGAACGGGGGTGTTCTCGATCTCTTCCAGCGTGAGGCTCTGGCCGTTGATTCGCAGCAGCGACTCTTTCGACGACCGCACGACGATGCCACCACCGGCGATGACGTTGGCTTTCTTCGCGGCGGTGACGAGTTGATCCAGCGTGACGTTCTGCGCAGCCAGCCGCGCCGGGGATGTGACCACCTGATACTGCTTGAGCACTCCTCCCATGACGGTGACTTGCGACACGCCACCCACCGCCAGCAGCCGGTTGCGCAGCGTGAACTCGCCGAGCGTGCGCAGTTCCATCGCCTTCGCGGCGACTTCTTCCGGCGTCTTCAACTCGGCGGTCGATCGCAAACCGAGCAGCATGATCTCGCCCATGATCGACGAAATCGGAGCCATCACCGGGTTCGCGTCCTTCGGCAATCGTTCGCGGGCAAGTTGCAGTTTCTCCGCGACGATCTGCCGGTCGCGAAAGATGTCCGTGCCCCAATCGAACTCGACCCACACGATCGACAGCCCGATGCCCGAGGCCGACCGCACGCGCTTCACGCCGGTGGCTCCGTTGAGCAGAAACTCGATGGGCCGCGTGACCAGCACTTCGACCTCTTCGGGCGCGAGACCGGCCGACTCGGTCATGATCGTCACGGTCGGGCGATTCAAATCGGGGAACACATCGACCGGCATCTCGCGCAGTTGAATGAACCCGGAAACCATGACGACAATCGCCCCGATCAGCACGAGCGCGCGGTTCTTCAGCGAAAAGAGAATGATCCCGTTCAGCATGACGCTTCTTTCTTACCGAACGGCCGCGTAGGCGGTTTGAATCTGAGTGACTCCACCGATGGCGACCGCTTCGCCGCGCTGGAGGCCGCTTTTCACCTCGACCAGCCGGTCGTCGGCCCGTCCCACTTCGATGCGACGGCGTTCAAACGTGCCGTCCGACTTCTGGACGAAGACAAAGTTCCGCAGGCCGTCTCGGACGATGGCACTCAGCGGAACGGCCAGCGTCGGTGCGGGCCGATCCGTCGTCAGGGTGACTCGCGCCGCCATGTTGTGTTGTAGAGGCACGGAAGGTGGCGACGTGAACTCAATCCACGCCGCTTGTGTGCGGCTATCGACTCCCACCACCGGGCCGATGCGAGTCACGGTCCCCTCGGCGGCGAGGTCGGGATACGCCACCAGTCGGATGCGAGCCTTCTGACCGAGTTGCACGAGGGCCGAATCGCGTTCGCCGACAAACGCCTGGACCCGGATTTGCGAAATGTCGTGAATCTCAAACAGGGATTCGTCGGCCCGCACGACCTGACCGAGCATCCGGTCGAAGTCCACAACGGCTCCGTCGATCGGTGCCCGCACGGGCAGGGCATCGATCACGCGACCCGTCTTGAGTACCTCATCAATCTGCGGCGTCGTGATGCCCAGCATCAGCAGCTTCTGTCGCAGCCCGGCGGTCTGCGTGTCGAACGTCTTCACCTGCCCTTCGGTTTCAAGGATCGTGCGACGCGGAACGGCATCGCCTGCGGTGCGACGCCGGGCCAGCGTGTCGCGCCACATCGCACCATCGAGATGTGCCCGCAACAGGTCCAATTGAATGTCGCGCAGTTCGAGGCTGGCGATTTCGGCGAGAACGTCTCCCGCCCGGACGGACTGACCGCGATCGACGCGGAGATTGACCAGCTTGCCTCCGAGTTGTGACGACGCCATCGTGCGATGGTTCGGGGGGATGTCGAGTCCGCCGTCAAAGCTCTGAATGCGTTCCACGACCTGCTCGGAGACCGGTTCAACCTTGAGTCCGATCGTCCGCGCCGTCTCCGGCCCGATGCGCAGGACTCCGAGGAAGAACAGGCTCGACAGGGGATGCCCTCCGCGTGTCACCACGCGATCACCCGGAAGCAACTTGCCAGCGAGAATCTCCACGCGCCCGGACGACTGCCGACCGACGACGACACCGACCTTCTGATACTCCGAGCCCTCCTTCAACTGCGATTCTTCGACGAGCACATACCGCTCGGCCCCGTCACTTTGAACGGCTTCCGCCGGCACGGACAGCACCGACTTGCGACTCATCCAGGCCAGTTCTGCCTGACCATTCATGCCGGGTCGAAACGTCGCCGCGTTCTCGGCGTTGCGAACCTCGGCCCAGGCGAGGCTCTGATGCGTGAGCGGATCGAGCATCGCGCCAAGTTTGTCAACTTTGGTCTCGAACACCCGACCGGGCAGTCCGCTGACGGTCAATCGCACCGACTGGCCGGTCGCGACCCGATGCCAGTCCCGTTCGAGAACTCCAATCTTGACCCACACCGTCGAGAGATCGACGACATCCATCAGGTGCTCGGTCGGCTCGACGAACTTGCCGACAGCCAAGTCTGAATGCACGACCACGCCCCGCACCAGACTTTGCAGCGGCAGGCGCAGCGGTTGCTCCTGTTCGGCAGCGAGCTGCTCTTCATCCAAGTTGAGCGCGGCCGCCTTGGATTGCAGGACGCGCAGCGTGTTGAGGTTCTGCTGGTGGGTCAGTTGTGCTTCGAGCAGCCGTTGGCCCGAGACCGCACCCGATTTCGCCGCCGGCTCCAAACCGTCGAGGATTTTCCCGGAGAGGTCGATGTCGTTCCGAGCCTTCTGGTAATCCAGACGCAGCGTGTGCAGATCGAGGCTGTCGAGTTCCGCCAGAACCTGCCCCGCCTCGACGACATCGCCGGGTCGCACGGGCAGCGTGACCACACGACCGGACAACCGCGACGTGACGACGGCGTACTTCGTCCACGGAGCGACGAGCGTCGCGTAGGCCCGCAACCGTTCCGTGCCTTCGCGCTGCTCAACCTCGACCGTCCGCACGTCGATCAGGTCGCGTGCCGCCTTGCTCAACGTGATCCGACCTTTGGCAAGGTCCACGCGCACCCCCTTGGTCGGGAGTGGCTGATGCCCTTCGTGACCGAAAGCGATGCCGCTCATGACACAGACAATCATCAAGCACACGAATCGCACCATGAGGGGAACCTCCCTTGGAACCACACGCCAAGCGTTACAGAGAGACATCACAATTCAATCCGCCGCAGCCGAAGAGCATTCCCAATGACGGATACGGAACTCAGGCTCATCGCCACGCTGGCCCAGACGGGTGAGATCAGCAGGCCGAAGACGGGATAGAACAATCCGGCTGCCACGGAGATGCTGGCCACGTTGTAGACAAACGCGAGGAACAAATTCTGTCGGATGTTGGACATCGTGGCGCGGCTCAGGTGGAGAGCGCGGACGAGGGACCGCAAGTCTCCGTTGACGAGTGTGATCCCGGCACTCTCCATCGCCACGTCCGTGCCCGAACCCATCGCGATGCCGATGTGAGCCTGAGCCAGCGCGGGAGCATCGTTGATCCCGTCGCCCGCCATCGCCACCACATGGCCTTCGGCTTGCAGCCGCTTCACCACGTCGAGCTTTTGACTCGGCAGCACCTCGGCAATCACTTCGTCGATGCCCAGCGACTTGGCGACCGCATCGGCCGTGCGGCGACTGTCACCGGTCAGCATGATGATTCTCAACCCCGCCTCGTGCAGTGCGCGGATCGCGTCGGGGGTGGTGGCCTTGATCCGATCCGCCACGCCGATCATTCCGGCGAGGCGTCCGTCGATCGCGAGACTCATTACGGTCTGTCCTTCGCCTCGCAGTTCGTCCATGCGAGCGGCTTGGTCCGCGGTGCCTGCCGCCTTGTCGCGAACAACCATCATGCCACACACGGGATCAAGTGCCGTCATCGTCTCCGGCGACTGGTGCGCGCAGCACGAGTGCTCGGTCTGCGGCGTCACGAAGCGATCCGGGGCCGCACTGAACTGCCGCTGACACGACATCGAGCAGAAGAAGTACGTGGTCCCGTGGTGGGCATGCGAACCGGCCGCGTGAGCCGGATCGACGGTCATTCCGCATACTGGGTCAATCGCGGGCGGCGAGGCCGATTCGAGAATGGGAAGAACGGGTCCAAGCGAGTTCATGACGTTGCCTTTGAGAAACTCATCCCCAATCCAGATCAGTCCACTTGGAGGACCGCCGGAATCGTGAAGACCTGCCCGTGTCGCTGGAATTGTCCCCATCCCTTGTAGATTCCGGGGCGAGCGATGTGGGCCGCGAACTGCACCCGCCCATCGGGTGCAGCCTGCGTCTCCGCATGAGCGTGAACGTACTCACCCGTTTCCGCACCGATCACCACCAGATGTCCCATCGCACCGAGGTACGGCTCCAAATCCGTCACCGATTGACCGTCGAGATCGCGGTGTGCGAACGTCACCAGCCACTCACCTTCGCCTCGTTGCACGGAGACTTCCGTCTTCGTCTCGGCCACAGTGACGACGACCGGTACATTCGCTTTCAACTCGGGTGCGGCAGGCGAATCGCCTGCAATACGCAGCTCGTGGCGAACGGTCTGTTGAGCCTCTCCTTTCGCCTGGCAATCCACGAAGAGCCAGTATGTCCCCGCCGTCGGGAAGGCAATCTCGACCGTGGCCTGGCCATCGTCCGCGACGGTCGGATGCAGATGTTGAAACTCGTCGAGGGCGTCTCGCACCACGATGAAGTGCATGACCCTCTCGTGCAGCAGTTCAAACTCACTCAGCGTCTTGCCGTCCCGTTCCAGGTGAAACTGGAGCTTCTTGGACACGCCCGGTTTCAGATCGTCGCCTCCGGAATCCAGCACGAACCTGGCAGGCGCGGCCATGTCAGCCATCCCCGGCATTCCCTGATGCCCGGCATGATTGCCCGGCGGAGTTGCTTGTCCGCCGTGTGAAGAATGGTCTGCGGGTGGAGCCACCGGCGTGGCTGTTTGTCGTCCGCAACCGAGCAGGCTCAGAAAAATGATCGCAACACAGGATCGAAACATGGAATGACTCCCGATCTGAAGATGAAGAACAACAAAGTGGCGTTAGCGGGACTTCGACTTGCCGACTTCAATGCGGGCGGCCAACACCACGGGCTGGCCATTGAGTTTGGATTCCCAGCAGGCGATCACCGGTCCCTCGCCGCTGGCTGCGGAACTGACCATCGGGTCGCGTGCGGCTCCAGCCAGCTTCTGCGGCTGCTTGGAGGCGGGACTCTGCACGAGCAGATCGCCTTCGCGACTGGCGGTCCAAACGATGACCGGACCACTGGCCGAGGAGGTAATCCACGGTTGTTCGCCTCGTCCCAGCAATTGCTCGCGTCCGCCGGTACTGGTGGCGGAGTAGACCTCGCCATTCCTGCGCCAGACGGTGACGAGTGAGCCTTGGGGGCCGCTGGTCAGCATCCCACCATCCATCGGGCAGGCGTTGATCTTCCAAGATCCCTGACCGACCTTCTTCGCCGGGACGAATGTCTTGCCGCCATCTTTGGACGTGGCGACATACATGTCCCGGTTCCCCGCCAGCGAATTGCGAAACATCACATGCACGGCATCGTCGCTCACCATGATCGACGGATGGCAGCATTCACAGACGTTGCCGTCCGGCGAACGATAGACCCGAACATTGGCCTGCCACGTCGCGCCGCCGTCCGTGGATTTCGACACATAGACCTCGGATCGCTTTTCACGCAGATCGAGCCATGTCGCCCACACCGATCCATCGGGACCGGACGCCATGCCGTGCAGTCCCTCGCGTGCGGAGTCGGCCGCGTCGTTGACTCGCACCGGCCCTTGCCACGTCGCGCCGCCATCGGCCGAATGCCACGCGAGCACGTCTCCGTCGCGACCCTTCCCCTGCTTGCCACCCACGGCCGTCACAATCACGGCCTTGTCCGTCACACTAATGCGCGGTCCGCGCCGCATTCCCAGCGACATGTTCGGCACGCGACACGCCTCCTGCGGCTTCGTGAATGTGGCCCCGGAGTCGGTGGACCGGCAATGAAAGACGGCTTCACCCGATCCGTAGATCAGATGCACCGTGCCATCCGTGGCCACCGCCGTCTGCGGTTGTTTCGGGGACTGTCCTCCTTCACCGGTTGCCACCACAACGGGTTCAGCGGCCAGGAGGGGCATGGCCAGCAATCCAACAACCCAGCAGATCAAACTTCGGCAGAGACGTGTCTTCATGGTGATTGCCTTGGAGAGAAATGGATGTTTGAAAAATAAGTGCTTGAAACAAACCAACCGTCCCAGGGCGGGAGATGCCGAGGGGAGCCACACTACGCCGTTAACCCTTTTTCCAAGGCTGAAGTCCGGCTTAGCTTTGTTAGCCGGACTTCCCTCCGGGAGTGAAGGCCCCGGAGAGAAGTCCGGCTTTCGGAAAAGCCGGACTTCAGGAGGGTTAACGGCGTGGGGAACCACCTCCCCACCCTGAGACGGCCGAACAGGTCACTTCGTCGGCTTGGTCTTGAAGGTTCCCGCTGGTCCCTTCAATTCGGTGGGCTTGTAGCCCGCCCCTTCGACAGCTTCCCATAACGCTTTCGGCGAGAGTTCCTTGCCATCCGCCGTGACCACGACGGCCGAACCCTTTTCAGGATCGACGCTGGCCGATTTCACGTTCGGAACAGCCTGCAATTTCTTCGTCACCTTGTTCGCACAGGAGACACAGTGCATCCCCTTGATCGAGACGACCGTACTGCTCGGCGTCTCCGCCGCACTGCCAATCGCCGCATACGCCATCATCCATGCGAGCACACTCGCCACCACCGCAGAACCTTTCATGACCAACTCCTTGAACGAGGGAATCAACTATCCATCAACGTCATCCGTGCCAGCAATCACGCGCCGCCGTCACTGTGCTGTTCGATTACCCGCCTTCAGCGCGGCGACTTTCGCCAGCGTCTCATCGGGGTTCTTGAGAGCCTTGCTTTTGCATCCAGCACAGCAGAGGAAGACCCGCTCGCCCTTGATCTCCAGCTTCAATGGCGCTCCCATCGAACCGAGCTGTTTCTGATTCATCACGGCACAGAATTTCTGAGCCTTTGCCAGTTGGCGATCTTCCGGACTCAGCTTGGCTAGCGACGCCGAGACCTTGGGATCGGCGGCCTCGTCAGGATGCTCGTCGTGACTGGTCTGTGCTGGCGAAGCCGTTGTCGCCGGTGGAGTCTGTGTCTGGCAGCCCACTGTCAGCGCGACCCCAACCAGAAACAGAAGTCCGCTGGTCATCTTCCATGAATGAAACATGATTTTGTCTCCGATGAATGGTCCTCGCGGCGGTGCCGCAGCCAGGACGGAAATTACTTGATGTAGGTATCCGGGATTTTGACTTCCTCGGGCTGCTCTTTGGCGAGCTTCACAAACTCGTCCACGCACGGTGGACAGCAGAACTGATAGGGCTTGCCGTCGATGACCCAGGTGAATTTGGAATTCGCCTTGGTCAGCGTGACCGGGCAGATCCGATCGCCCGACTTGGGCTTCATGTCGTGGGACGAAATGACTCCCTTGAACTTCTGCGAGGCCGTGACTTTGCCGTTGGCCGCGATGTCGGCCTCGGTGTATTTTCCACCCGGCGTCAGATACAGCGCCTGCTCTTCAGCGGCTGGCAAACTGGCGGGCATCTCTTCTTGATGAGCCGCCGTCTGCGTCGTGAAACCGACGCGGAACCGTTCGCCGTTGATCCGGATGTTCGGGATCGTGACATCGAGCGGCTGGCCTCGCAGTTCCTCTGGCAACTCCCCCACGAACTGAGATGTCTGACCCGGTGCGTCCCCGTCTTGAGGCACAGCGGTCAACTCGACCGGCACGGCATCGGGTTGGCCGACGACTTTGACATACGCCTTGATCGGCTGCTCTTCCACTTCCTGAATGCGAGCCTCGTCCTTGCCGAGCGTGAGCAGTCGGAAAGTGCCTCCCTTTTCAATCACAGCCTCGGCGTGATAGCTGTCCGTTCCGATGGGCACGATGACCCCGCCGTGCGATCCCGGCTTGTGAGCGTGTTCGCCCTCGGTCGGCTTCTCCGCCACGCTTGGTTTGGCGGCAACAGTGGGTGTGCTGGAACTGACAGGAGTGGTCGGCGTCACGCCCGTGGAATCCGTGACAGCGGGTTTCGCGGCCTCAGTCCGTGGAGACTGGTTCTGGCCGCAACCGCTTGCGACCAGCAACGAGAGACCCAGCAGTGAGAGGCCGGTCATCGAGAAGACGTTGTGCGAGTGCATGATTGATTTCCTCTGTTCCGACAGTGCAGCGTCATGCGGCGTCCGGGACAGTCAAAAAATGGAAACGAGACGACGGCGCGGCGACCTGCCGAACAATCACCGTCGCGAAGAAAGAACCGTCGGGGGCTGCAACTCTGCTCAGCAGAGGAGCCTGACGGGGCGAGAAGAGATCAACAGCGCAGCGAGTTCACCGCGCGCAAAATTCCCGCTCGATCCAAATGCGGAAAGGCCGTGGACCGGAAGCAGGTCGCCTGCAACTGCGCCACTCCCACAAACGACGGTCGTCCAAGGTGTGGCACGACGGCAAACTGGCGTGCCCATCCGTCCTGCGAAATCGTCGGGACGATCACGTCACTCGCCAAGTTGGCCGAAGCGACTTTCCCCTTCTTGCAGGGGCATTCGTGACCTGGACTCTTCGATGAGTCGGGGCATCCGCCGGGCGAATCGTCGGTCGTGTGGCAACAGCACGAGTCAGCCGCTGGCTGCCCTTTCAAGGCCGAACCCCAAGTTTCAAACGTGCAGCAGCAGAACGACTGCCCAAAAAGCGTCGTTACCATCAGCAGCAGTGAAAGAGCCTTGCGTCCCATGCTTGTTTTCCATAAGGGCGAGACCAAACTCGCCCAGATCATCTTGTCTTATATTGTCGGCCGGTCAAGGCGGGAAGAGCAGAATCATTGCCTGACGTGCCCGCAAGCCGAAGAAAGTGGCCTGCCAGCTTGCGCCGACAGGCCACTTTTCACCGCATCACTTCTTCTCGGGAGCCAATTTCTTGGTGCGAGATTCGGTGAGTTACTTCATCATCTTCGCCATGTCGCGGCAGGACTTGGCGCAGTCGCGACAAGACTTGGCGCAAGCGGCCATCTGTTTGTCATCGGCGATTTTCTCGCAGGCGGCTGCACAGTCGTCACAGCATTTGGCGCAACACTCCGCCGCAGTGGCGGAGAGATCGCTTTGCCGTGCGCACAACGTCGCGCACATTTTGCAGCACTCCGCGCAGTCCACGCAAAGGTGCATGCACTTGACATGTTCCTTTTTCCCCTCGCCCACGAGCGATGCGCAGTGGTGGAAGCACGAATCGCAAGTCACTTGGCAATCGGCGCAGACGCCTGCGCACTTCCGCATCATGGCGGCGTGTGGATTCTCGGCCGCGAACGCGGACGCGCTCACGACGAAGAGAGCCAAAGCCACTGCACCCTGTGAGACCATTCGGTAATTCATAATCATCGTCTTTCTTTACAAGAACGCACGAACCGTTTGCGAAGGCAACATGCCTCCGTTCACCACCGGCCGTTTCGAGCCGGTGATTCGTTTGGTCCGCGCTGCGTGCTGCTGGACCGCGATATCGCGATCCAGACTCCATGTGTTCGGCACGCTCTCGAAACCATAGGGCGAGAGTTCCACTTCTGTCGGAATGTTGCGGCAGCGTCGATTGTGGTGTCGCCCAAGCGTGCGCGATCCGAACCACGATCTCCCAAGGGAGCGAACTGGCAACGAACCTGCGGAGTCTCGCGATATTTTTGCATTGAGCCAGATGGCTTGCACTGCATCACTGCTTGGCGGCGGCCTTCTTCGGAACGGCAAGCGGCTCCACCTTGAGGTGTTTCATCAGCTTGTCGGTTTCCAACTTGGCGG
>JAYTGQ010000244.1:0-16644 GCA_043733345.1 Schlesneria sp. | reverse complement strand
CGGCCACGACAGGGTCAATGGTCGTCGCGATCTCGCTACCGCGTTGAAACAGGTAGGCGATGCCCTCCGCATCCTGGCGCACGAGGGCGCGCATGAGGTAGATACGCCACAGCGCGCCGGGAAGGCTGCGCGGGCTTGCGCGGGCCCAGAGCTCGGCCACCGCGTCGATACCGTGGTCATCGGTGAAGGCGACCAGTCGGTCCACTACCCCCTGGTCGGAGCTCTGCCGGACACGGCTGAGAAGCGCGCCAGCGGTCTCGTGGGCGACACGACTAATCTGGGCGGGGTCCTCCCCGCCCACGAAGCTCTCAAACTTGGCGCCTGAGAACTGGGTTGGCTTATGGAACTCGTCGGTCATTCGATCAAGCCTAAGCCAGCAGAAACCACGACTGCGGCTCGTTCGCTGGTCGCACGATCAACTGCACCGGCAGCCGCGCTCGTTCGCGGGCTTCCCAATCCACGCTAGATTTAACGCAGTGGGGCCTCTAGCTCAGTTGGTAGAGCATCGGACTTTTAATCCGTGGGTCGTCGGTTCGAGCCCGACGGGGCCCACTCCAAAAATCCCCGTACTCACGGCGATTTAGACCTCTTCTTCATGGCCGGGTGGGTGTGTTGTCGGAGTCGTCTGCCTACATTTTGCCCTCAACTTCTGGACTGTCAACCGCGCTCAAGGCGGCTCCAACAGCATCAAGATCATCGTCGAAGAGATCGCTGTACACATCGAGAGTCATTGCCGCTGAGGCGTGCCCAAGCATCCGCTGCACCGCTTTGACGTTCGCGCCGACCGATATGGCCAGGCTCGCTGCGGTGTGACGAAGGTCATGGGGCGTCAGCGCGAATTCAATTGGTCGTCGCAATACCTCGATCATGGAGGTTTGCGATGGGACGCGAAAAGACGCAGAAGCCGGTAGGTAGGCGGCGGCAGTGGGCTGCGGATCGAGCGCTCCGACCACCGAAGCGTTCATCGGGCCCACCCGGACCCACGCGATCCGCGACGTCGCGGCGTGGATCCAAGACCGCTACAACACCCGCCACCGGCACTCCTCGATCGGGCATCTCCCCCCCTGTGGACTTCGAGATGCAATGCTCATCACAGGGCGCAGAGATTCAACTCGCCGCTTAACCCGTGTCCACTCTCCGAGGTCAAAGCCAGACACCGCGTTGAAGTTGTGGGCAGAGGTTGTCGCACCTTTGAAGTTCCACCCGAACGCCCAAGTGCTTCACCGGTTCTCTGACCGATTGAAGGGATCATTAGCGGGACCTTCTACGGGATTAGTTATCCGGCGCCGCCCAATTCTCTGTTGGGACCGAGACCAGGTCCGGCCCCTTAAATCGTCGATGTGGGTCACGCCTTTTCGTCCCATCCGCGATCACTGCCCGCTCATTTGAGATTGACTGCGGTTGTCGCTGGCGAGTGCAGTCTCGTTCAAGGTTCCCTATCTCAAACCGATGGATTCCCCTGTCGAAAAGCTCGAATGTGGCGTGCTGCCTGTCTCATTGGCTGCACAATGGCATCGAATGGACCTTGGAATCCAACGCGTGCGCGACACTGTCAACTCATTGCACCCCCACGAGTGCCCGAGTCCGGTTGCCGAAACCCTCGATGCGCTTTACGACCTCTGGGAAACGTGGAAAGGAGGACGACTAAAATTACGCTTCCTTGCGCAGAGTGCCCGTGCCGAAGGGAACGCGTCGGGCGAGGCTGCCACCGCACTCGTTTTTGCTCGAGGTGGCAAAACGCACACATATGTTAGCTTCGGAGAACTCACCGACACTTTCTCGACTACGTTCCACGACCATTACGGTTGCTGGAGGTGGCAGCCGTTCCCAAGCCTCAAGTGGGCCCCGCGGAACAATTGGTACGCCACGCGAGTGTCCGGTCACGAAGCCTTAACGGCTCTCGTCAACGCTGTTGCCCGGCTTCGAGAGCAGCCCGAGCTAGTCTGACGGCGTATCCAGCGATGGTTGCGAAAGTGGCAGTTGTCTACCGCGAAGCGAACGTTCCGCGCGACAAATCTGAGGCCACCCAACCCAGAGGGCGAGCGTATCCACGCGATGTCCTAGGGGAGGCTCACTGGGCCCGGACTATCTGGTGGCGTGCCATCCCCTGGGCAACGTCACTGGGATGTGGTTTTCAACCTAAAATAATGTGCAGGGCAGGCGTCGTCGATGACGGGAAGCTGCGCCAGCTTGCCCGGAACTATTCTTCTGAATTATTTCATTCAACCCTGCAGCCCAGAGAAGCCGTTGGTCGTTTGGAGCAGGTGGCGATTCCGAGAGGAGACCCCAAATACCTGTAAGCAACTCTGCGGCCGAGAAGAGGTGTTCAGCCCCACGCAACACCTCCTCAATATGCGTTTGAAATTTCCATCCAGGGTCAGATAGGAATCTTCCAGGGATACCCGGCGGATTTGGAGTTCGCCGATCATCGCGCCGTACTCGGTGAACAGACCGCGGGCGAAGCGGGTTCGAGTCCGGGTTTGACTGTGCGAAATGCTGCCCACCGCGATTCCAAGACACCTCATCTTCGCCGGCAATCTGGCGAGACAATTCCGCCGAGGTGCTGTTGGCGATGATCCGTCCCTCAGCGAGGAGAATCATCCGGCCGGCAAGCTTGTCCGCCTCATCCAGATCGTGGGTGGTGATCAGGATTGTCGTGTCTTGGCCGCTCGCCATACGGCGGATCAGCCCGTGAAATTCGCGTCGGGCGCTCGGATCCAAGCCGGTGGTGGGTTCGTCGAGGAACAGCAATTCCGGTCGGCCAATGGGCCCGATCGCCTCGTCCAGCCTTCGTTGTTGACCGCCGGAGAGCATCCGGATTGTGCTTGTCGCCTGTTCGGTCAGCCCGACTGCGATCAGCAGCTCATCGACGTCCCATGGAGGCCGAATCTTCTCGGTGGAGTACTTCGCGTAGTACGACTCCTGATTCCCCCGCAGCTCTCGCACGCGCCACTTGCCGTGATCGCGCCAGGATTGCACCACGATTCCCATTCGCGCCCGCAAGCCGGAGCGATTCAGCACGACTCGGGACCCAAAGTCCTCACCCTGCACGACACCGTCTGGATCAACAAGCCAGCAGAACAAGCCGGCGCCCAAACCGCGACGAAACTAGCCGCCTAAATTCCCACTGGCCTCGCCCGCCTCGACGAATTCTAAAACCCCGGCCTGGGTCGGGCTATCTAGTTGGCTTGTAGTTCGGATCGCTGGAGTTGATTAGTGAGATTCCCGAGGTTTCGGGTGCCCAGAAGTGTGACGCTACCCCGCCGACGAGGAGCACCGCGGCTCCAAAGAGCATAATTCCTCCTGGGCCCCAGCTAGCGAGTCCGATCGGCAGGAGGAAGGTGCCTACAGCCGCTCCGAGTCGACTGCCAGCCGCAGCAACGCCAACGCCGGACGTACGCAGCGATGTGGGGAAGACCTCCATGGGATACACCCCCTGAAGGACGCTTGATCCTGCGTTGAAAAATGCGAAGACAACGAAGCAAAGCACGACAATGACCTGAGGTGCCCCGCTCCACAGACCGAGAATCAGAAGCGCTCCGGCGGTGATCCAGAAGGGGATGATGAGCAGACGACGGCGTCCTATCCTATCGATAACGATCATGCCCACCACGGCACCAAGCAAGGCGATTCCGTTGATGCCCAGCGCGGATGCGAGTTCGTTTTTGAGACCGAGGGCTTCCAATACGACAGGAGCGAAGGTGAAAATCGCAAAATATGGAAGCACTTGACAAACCCAGAAGATGCTCGCAAATGCCGTGCGCCTGCCGTACTTGCGACCGAAGAGGGCGCTGAACGGATGACGGGCCTGTGGTTCGGACCCGAGGTCGGGCATCACGAAAGATCCACCAAGGTGTTTGGTGAGTTCAGCGCGGGCCTCGTCTTCGCGACCTTGAGACATGAGCCAACGTGGGGACTCCGGGAGATTGTGGCGAAGCACGACCACAATCAAAGCAGGGATAGCGCTCGAAGCGAGGATCACTTGCCATGAGCTATTGAACACGTCAACCATGACATAGGCGACGGAGAAAGCGACGACATAGCCGAGATACCAAGACACTTCGAGGCTGGCCATCCGAAACCCGCGCGTCTTGGCGCGAGTGAATTCTGCAAGCAGGGACGAACCGATGGCGTAGTCGGCGCCAATCGCTATTCCCATGACGAGTCGAACGACAAAGAGTAGCCATGCAGAATCAACCCAGAACTGGGCCACGGATGCCACAAGAAAGATAGCCATGTCGATGGCGAAGAGTTTCTTGCGGCCAAACTTGTCTGTGAGGTACCCGAAGAGGGGCGCGCCGATGAATATGCCTATCAGTGCGGAGGCACCGATTAGACCTAACACGAGCGGACTTGGATGAAGACCGACTTGCACAAGCGGCAGCACAACTCCGATGCCTCCGAGCACGTAGCCATCGATGAACATGCCGCCAGCCGTGACCGCCGTGAGTTTGTTGACGAATTTTCTCTCCCGCGACAAAACTTCCCGGTCATCGTCGACCAGGACGCTAGTTTCCACCATTGAAACTCCCTATATTGGACTGTTATTCAGGCCAATGTAGCAGGATGCTTATTCACATGTAAACCGTCAATTGTGGCGGTATGCCCGCAAAGGTCGCACACACTCGCACGATTACTATCGGAGAATGAGCCAAATCGACGGTACGTTCAGGTTGCTGCAACCCAAACGAATCCCCGCCCAAGTGGCCGAGACGATCATAGATTCGATCCGTCGGGGGGACTTCGTTATCGGTTCGCGACTACCCGCCCAACGAGACCTCGCTGTGACGCTGGGCGTCAGCCGATCCAGCCTTCGTGAGGCCCTCGCCTCTCTAGAATTAGCCGGGATCGTCGACTCACATCAGGGTCGTGGCACCACTGTTATTGCGGATGTTGCGCAGATCGACGCGTGGGGTCGCAGCGTGCTGCCCCCGCAAGTACTTGAGGTTCGCCTGCTCATCGAGCCTGAACTTGCTGCGCTTGCCGCGGCGAAACGAACACCAGAGACAGTGCGGATGCTCGAAGTGTCGTTGGCGCAACTTGAGCTGCGTCGGATGGATGAGGGCGTGCAGTTTGACGACCACTTCTTTCACCGCGCAATCGCCGAGGCAGCTCAGAATCCCATTCTTCAACGTGCGCTGGATGAGGCGCTTAGCTACACATCGGGTCGCGTTTGGGTGGATCTCAAGACGAAAGCCCTCAGCCGACAGGGCGCGGTCGAAGGCCATATGCGGGAAGCTCGAGCCGTGGTGTCCGCGATCAGCAATGGGGATTCACGTACGGCTTCAGAGATCTGGAGAGATCACCTAGTCGGCTATCGGCTGGAGATGCTTGCCGTCGAATCGACACGCGCGAAGGCCGCACAAACTTCACGGGTTTGAAATTGGCAATAATTGGTATGTTTATAGGGCCGTTAAGCAAAGGAGCCCTCGTGACCATCAAAACGCGCTATCGCCACTTCATCGACGGAAAGTGGGTGAATCCCGCCTCTGGACTGTATTTTGAAAGCGAAAACCCTCGCACTGGGTCGCCCTGGTACGAGGTCGCCCGAGCAGACCAGAGTGATGTGGACATGGCCATCACCGCTGCAATTACCGCGTTCGAGAGAGGGCCCTGGCGGCAAACTACGCCGACCCAACGTGGCCAGATGCTCTACCGCCTTGCTGAAGTGGTAGCCGAACACGCGGATGAGTTGGCGGTAATCGAGGCGCGCGACAACGGCAAACTCCTGCGGGAGATGAAGGCGCAGATGAGTTCGCTCCCGGACTACTTTCGTTTTTACGGCGGCATGGCCGACAAGGTGCGCGGAGACCTCATCCAGGGCGTTGCACCGAACGCGCTGAACTACACGCTTCGCGAACCGCTCGGTGTTGTCGTTGCGATCACGGCATGGAATTCTCCGCTGTACCTCGCCGCAATGAAGGTCGCACCCGCGTTGGCAATGGGGAACACGGTCGTTCTGAAACCAAGCGAATACACGAGTGCATCCACACTTCTGCTCGCCTCGTATTTCACGGAAGCAGGTTTTCCGCCTGGAGTGGTCAACGCAGTCAGTGGTCTAGGGGGCGAGATTGGAGACACGCTTGTTGACGATGTGCGCGTGGCGAAGGTCGCGTTTACGGGAAGCACGGCAACAGGTCGTCGCATCGCTGCCCGGTGTGGTGACCGCCTCGCCAAAGTGAGCCTTGAGCTCGGCGGCAAGTCTCCATCTATTGTGTTCTCGGACGCGAACCTCGACAACATGGCGACCGGCGTAGTCGCCGGTGTTTTCGCCGCTGCCGGGCAGATGTGTACATCTGGTTCACGGCTCTTCGTGCAGGCCTCGATCTATGATCAGGTCGTTTCGCTGATCGTCGAACGAGCAAGCCGGATATGTATTGGCGACCCGATGGAGTCGGATACAGAACTTGGTCCCCTTATAAATGAGCGCCAACTCCAGCATGTTGAAACGTGCGTGGCGTCGGCCGTCGAGGAGGGTGCGACGATCGCCTTCGGCGGAGGACGGCCCGCGGGGCATGAGACAGGCTGGTTCTTTGAGCCGACGGTACTGACCAACGTTTCGAACTCAATGACGATCGCGCAAACCGAGGTCTTCGGTCCCGTCTTGAGCGTAATTCGCTTCGATACGGAAACCGAGGCGGTCGCGCTAGCCAACGACACTCCATACGGGCTCGCCTCGGGGATCTGGACCACCGATCTAGCCCGGGGCCATCGGGTCGCCGCAGCACTCGACGCAGGCATCGTCTGGATCAATACCTACCGAAACGAGTCGCCAATGTCACCTTTCGGCGGGTTCAAACAAAGCGGGATGGGTAAGGAGAACGGATACGAATCCGTCCTGGAGTACAGCCGTGTCAAGAGCGTGTGGGTCAATTATGACCAAGGTAGCCTCCCCGACCCTTTCAGCTTTCCGGGCTGAGATTCAAGACCGACGCCCACAGTCGCGCGCGTGGGTGACTCGATTCTCACTTCAATCCACCTAACCAAACGAACGGAGACACCATGACGGTGACGATCGGCTTTATCGGCTTGGGCAACATGGGCTCGCCTATGTCCCTCAACCTAGTCAAGGCGGGCCACCCGGTCACGCTATTCGACCTCAACAAAGACGCTGCACGTTCGCACCTAGAACACGGTGCCAAATGGGCAAACAGTTCAGCCGAAGTCGCGGCCGCAGCCGATGTTTTGATTACGATGCTTCCTGGTCCGCGCCAAGTCGAAGATGTCATGCTTCGCGGCGGCGCAGCAGCAGCCCTTCGTCCCGGCTCAATCTGGCTCGACATGTCCACCTCATCGCCCGAATCGGCCGAACTCGTCGGGCGCGAACTGAATGATCGTGGCATCTCCCGCGTCGACGCACCGGTCAGTGGAATGGTCAAGGGCGCCATTTCCGGTCACCTGCAGATCTTTGTCGGAGGTGCAGCAAAGGACGTGGCAGCCGTGCGACCGATCCTCGAAGTGCTTGGTAAATCGGACACAATCTTCCACATGGGGCCCCATGGGGCAGGTTACGTGACCAAGATCGTCGGAAACCAACTGTGGTTCTGCCACCTTGTCGCAACGGCCGAGGTCCTCACTCTCGGTGCGAAAGCGGGCATCGACGTCGAACTTCTCCGCAAGACGATCGCAGCAAGTCCGTCAAGCAGCGTTCTCATCGAACGAGACATCATGAGCGTGTACGACGGGGACTATGACGAGGGCTTTGCAGTGTCCCTCGCGGCAAAAGATCTCGGACTCGCCGTTGGTCTCGGTCGCGAGCTAGGAGTTTCTGTAGAGATGGCGGCATTGGTCGAGCAGGTGTACCGCAGAGCGGCCCTTACATTCGGCCCTCGCGCGGGAGAGATGAGCCCGGTGAAGCTGTACGAGGACATCGCGGGTATCAAGCTGGAGCCGCAACACGCATGACAGTCGGTCGAGAAACTGTCGGCTCTACCCGTCTTGAGAGCGACCTCGTTGGGGATGTGGAAGTTCCCACTGAGGCTCTCTACGGTGTCCACACGATGCGCGCACTCGATGTTTACCCGCAACAAGGTCGGACGATTTCCGAGTTCCGTGAATTCGTGTTTGCCTACGCTGCGGTCAAGAAGGCCTGTGCCATGGCGAACAACGAGCTCGGCCTGCTCGACACCGTTGTCGCCGAGGCGATCGCACGCGCAGCCGACGAGATCATCGGCGGGCGTTGGGCGACACAGTTCCCGCTGGATGCACTTCAGGGTGGTGGTGGCGTCTCGACGAACATGAATTTCAACGAGGTGATTGCCAACAGGGCGGAAGAGCTTCTTGGAGGCACCAGGGGAAGCTATGTACTCGTCCATCCGAACGACCACGTAAACCGATCGCAGTCAACCAACGATACATATCCCACCGCGATGGCGCTTTCGACGATCGTGCTAGCGCGCACCGCAGCTGCTGCGCTGGGTGAGCTTGCGTCCGCATTCGGTGTGAAGGCGTCCGAATATGCGGGAATCCAACGTCTGGGCCGTACTTGTTTACGGGACGCCCTTCCCCTAGGGATCGATGAGACACATCGCTCTCACCAAACGGCCATACTGCGCGCACAACGGAGACTGAATCTGGCTGCGGAGGGGCTGCTCACTATCCCGATCGGAGCCACGGCAGTCGGGACAGGTGCGGGGGCGCCAGCTGATTTCGGTGCTCGAGTTTCCGCAATACTGCGGGAAATCACCATGCTTCCCGTGCGGGTCACCATCGACCCGTTCGACGCGCTGGCGCATCTGGATCCTCTTCTCGATGTCGCTCAGGCCGTCGCGAATGCCGGCGTTGTGATGGCAAAGATCGCCTCTGACCTAAGACTGCTGTCATCGGGTCCGTCTGCTGGAATCAATGAGATCAGCTTGCCACTCGTTCAAGCGGGCTCTTCCATCATGCCGGGCAAGACCAATCCGGGAGTTCCTGAATACGTCATGCAGGTGGCGATGCAGATTCGGGGAGTCGCCCATATTGTTGAGTCGGCGGTTGCCGCTGGTGAGCTCGAGCTCAACATCATGGAACCGGTCGTGCTGTCGAATCTTCAGCCAGCAATTCAGCTGCTCGGCAGAACGGCTACCGTTTTCAGGGAGCGGTGTGTGCAAGATCTGGTTTGGAATCGTGTTGTGGTTCATAAGAACTTGGAAGCAGGGTCGCTACTCAGGAAGGTGGAGGATTCCATCCGGGAAGGATACTCGAGCGTTGCATACTGAGCACATGGGTCCAGACCTTGAGCAGTTGCGAGACCCGGCTGGTTTGACGGCCTTCATCGCAGGCTCGCTCTGGGATCGACCTGGGTACCCAGACCTCTCCGTACTGGGTGAGCGGGTCGCATCAGCCGTCGCAGATACTGTCGGAGTCGGCTTCGCCGGCGCTAGAACACCCGCCGTCACGCGGCTGATTTCCGCGCTTGAACCGCTGCCGGTGGGTCCATGCCTGCTTTGGGGAAGCGAGCGCAGAACTGACATCCGAACGGCAACATTGATCAACGGGACAGCCGCGCACGCATTGGACTTCGATGATGTTTCCGAACTTGCATACACGCACCCGAGCGCAGTACTCGTTCCAGTTATTTGCGCACTTGCCGACGCGCAAGTAATACGGCGCTCGGCTGTCATCGAGGCTTACACGCTCGCATACCAAGCCGAGGCCGCGCTCGCACAAGGCATGCGCCTACGTCATCACTACTCACAAGGATGGCACTCCAGCGGCGTACTCGGGCCGATATCAGCCGCGATCGCGGCCGCTCATATCCTTGGACTCAACGTCGACCAAGCACGAGTATCGATCGGACTCGCAGTATCAAACGCCTCCGGAACGATTGCGAATTTCGGTTCTGACGCGAAGTCGCTACTCATCGGCGAGAGTGCGAGAAACGGATTACAGGCCGCTCAACTCGCCGCTGCAGGATATACCAGCGGACGTGACGCGTTAGGTGCCTTCGGCGGGCTTCTTAGTATGTTCGGAGATCATGATGGGAACGATCGCGTGCGCGAGGCTATCGCGGGGGATTGGGCACTTCTCAAGCACGGCGCGGATGTAAAGCCTTATCCTGCTTGCTCAGCCGCGCGTTGCAGCATTGACGCTGCTATTCAGATCTCTAGGAGGTTACGTTCCACTACAACAGACATTGTGTCCATCGAGGTCACAGTAGAAAGCGCCGGGCTCGACGCCCTTAGATTCCGCCACGCGGAAACACCGGATCGGGCCCGATTTAGCATGCACACACTTGTCGCCCTCGCCCTCATGGATGGCACGATTAACAGTAGTTCTTTCACTGCCAACTCGCTCGCACGCGCCGAGTTGCGACGACTGGCCGGGATCACGCGAGCCAGCGCTTCCCCGACACCAACTTTCGGGCCGCGTGACTGGAAAGATGCGTACTCCGTCGTCAGAGTTGAGCGCACGAAAGGTGACTTGATCGTGGAAAGGGCAGACGCACCTCACGGGGAGCCCTGGCCCCGGGATCGCTTGCGTCACAAGTTCACCGAGAACCTTGAATTGTCTGGAACGAACCAACAGAAGGCAAACGAACTCTGGACAAGCGCCATGAGTTTGGCCTCGCCGTTACTACAGGAGCGCTTTCAAATCAGGGTTTGATCAGTGGTAGAAGTCCTTGAGGCTGGTCGGGTGGATCATCTGCAAGCAATTCCCTGACGCCGTTTACTGAGGGTTGACCCCTTCAACTGAGCGGAAGATCATGAATCACATGCGAATGGAACAATCGAATTAAGCGCGCTGATAGCCTCAAGCTTGCAAGACAATCAGACGAGACAAAACAGTAGCAGCCCACTCCCCCGCCGAAACTCGGCTGCTACGGACATCTTGGGAAGTGGGCCCTTGGGCTGCTGCGGGTATCTAAAAATCAGGGACTACTGCGAGCAGTGGCCTTGGCCCCGTTTGGTGGACACGGGTTATGAGGCTTTGTAAAGTTCCGCGGTCTGGTTTGAGTATTGCAGTTCGAACGCCACGGGTGCGATTTGCCCGATCAATGCATGGCGACGGTCGTAGCGGTCCTCGATCCACCCGCCGACCTCGAGCGCTGCCCGTTCCTTAGCCGGCCAGACGCGGCGGTAGTAGAACTCGGTCTTCAGGGTGGCGAAGAACGACTCGGCCATCGCGTCCCTGCACACGCCCGTGTTTGGCGAATTCAATTGGTCGTCGCAACACCTCGATCGTTCAGACCCGCGAGTTTTGCCGCCTGGCCGGACTGAAGTCCTCAATCTTTTATGACTGGGATCCATACGCGCATTTTCGAGGGGCCTCTGGCGGCCCAGGAGTGATAGGGGATCAGCCTGATCGCCTGAGGATTACTGATTGTTACGGGACGCCCTCCCCCATAAGGCCACAAATTGTCGGCGACTGAGGTCTCTTGCATCACAACAATAATTCTGGGGTCCTCATAGGTCAGGGATGAACTGGGGTCGAGACGAAGGTCGTCGAAGAGGGAATCATTCGTAATGTCAACTGATTCGAGACAAAACACCTCTGGCCCGCGCTCGACGGCAACGGTTCCGCGAATAGCGTCGATTCGCGGGTCCGGGGCCGTGAGCCTAGGGCCCATCGGTAGGGTGAACTCGATCTCATCACCGCCGCGAAACGCCCGGGTGACATCGCAATACCCGACCGGTACAGTCTCGTCCGTCACTGTTCCGTCGCTGGAGCGAACTACGACGCGAGCGGATTCCGCCCAGGTAGGAACCCGAAGCGTTATGGTCCACGGGATCTCGCTCTCGACACCGTCTGCAATCTGAACGCGAATGACACCATCCGCTGGGTAGGCAGTCTCGACATCAACATGAACTTGCTGCCCGCTGGGGAGCGACATCCTGATGCGACAGGAAGCGTACTGGTGCAGCTGCAGTCCCGACTCGTTCGCCGTCGCGACATACGCTGCCAGGCTCGCGAGCGTTCGCGCGACGTTGGGCGGACAGCACGATACCTCGAACCATGGTGCCCTTTGTGCTGACGTTGCGCGCGGCGAAATCTGGTCGGAGTCAACGGGGTGACCTAGTTCCCGTTGATGAAGCGTATTCGAATAATAGAAAGACCGTCCATCAGCCGAGGGGGAGGTAGCCACGACATTAAAGAGTGTTCGTTCGATCAGATCTGCATACTGCGTACCACCACCGACCAACAGCAGCCGCCATGAAAACATAATCGACGCAATCCCCGCACACGTCTCCGAATAAGCACGGTCCGGGGGGAGTTCCCAGTCTGCTCCGAAGGACTCATCCTGATGATGCGAGCCTTGACCGCCCGTCAGATAGGTTCTACGTGAAATCGTCGCTTCCCACTGACAACGCAGCGCCCCGAGAAGTTGCGGGTCATCGCTGTCGACCGCGACATCCACCGCCCCGGCTGCAAGATAGTTAGCTCGGACCGCATGCCCCCGTAAAACATGAGCGTCACGAACAGGAATGTCATCCTGAAAATAAGCTCGCCCCCACTCGACATCGGCAAGCGTCCCGCGGCCACGCCGTTCGACAAAAATAGCCGCCTGCAGTGCGTACCGCACCTCACCTGTCGCTCGAGCGAGCTCTGCGAGCCCGACCTCGATCTCTGGATGGCCACAGACCGATTCAATGCCCCCTTCTCCGAAGACATCACAGACGAGATCGGCTGCGCGGCGGGCTATCTGTTCCAGACCGTCGTTGGAGTCGGGCGTCGATCGCATTCGAGCCACTGCAGCTTGAAAAAGGTGTCCGAGACAGTAAAGTTCGTGGCCCCATTCCAGATTGACCCAACGCGGAGACTGACCGGATCGTCCGAAATTGGTGTTGAGATATCCGTCGTCATCCTGAGCCGCTCCAACTCTCGCGACGATCGAATGAAAGGTGCCCTCCCAGGTTGATCGATCGGTCTCGGCGAGATCCTCTTGGGCAAGTGTCCAGGCGATCGCTTCAAGGAATTTGTACACCTCCGAATCGGAGAACTCCCGTCCTCTGCGGCCGAGTGGAAGAGTTCCTGCCGCGCCTCGGTCGAAGTTCTCTATCCACCCCTCCCGAGTGAGCCACGCAGCGATGTGGGGAAGGGTCGCTGAGAGATTGATGGCCTGGCGTTTCCCCCAAAATCCGCCGGTGAGCGAAACGGCATCTAATCCGAGGGGCTGAAAGACAGCCGTGATCGGAAGTACGGGAACAACTACTGAACGAAAACAGACGGACATAACCTTAACCTTTGATAGCGCCGGACAGAAAGCCGCGCACATACTGACGTTGAAGAAGAAGGAAGAGAATCACGCACGGCAGAGCGAGCACGACGACGCCGGCTTCTGTCGCGCCGTAGTCGACGACGCCCTGGACCTGACCCCGGAGATTTGCAACGGCGAGCGGCAACGTCATTTTGTCGGTGTCGTTAATCAGGATGAGCGGAGCAATAAAGTCGTTCCACGCGGCGAGGAAGGCAAACAGCGCGACCGTGATGAGCCCCGGTTTCACTGCCGGTATGAGGACCCGCCAGAGGGCACCGAACGACGAGCACCCGTCGACGAGCGCCGCCTCGTCCAGTTCCTTCGGCACGGCCTCGAAGGCGATTCTCATCATAAAAGTTGCAAAGGGCAGTTGAAACGTCGTAATTACCAGAGCGACTCCCACGAGCGTGTTCTGAAGATTTACCTGCGTGAGGATCACGTATAGCGGGATCAAAACAGTGGCGTAGGGCACCATGAGGATTGCCAGCGTTCCGAGGAATGCGACGTTTTTACCAGGGAAGATAAAGCGCGCGAACGCGTACCCCCCGAGCAAAGAAATCGTCACGGTGAGGACTACCGTCAATAGTGAGACGAAGAGCGAATTGGCGAGGTACTGCCAGATGCCGGACTGGTAGTTCGCGAGCGTGAGGTAGTTGCCGAAACCCCACCCTTTGACTTGGCTGGTTCCCGGGTTCGGTGACACGGATGAGACCGCGGTCCAGACGAGCGGGTAAAGAAAGATGACCGCCAACCCCCCGGTAACTACCCAGTAGGGCGTTCGAGCGGCGAGGCCTTTCAACGGGACGGATGGCGACTTCGTTCGTGTCTGTGGGGTTGTCATGATTCCTCGGGGGTGCGGCGAAAACTGCGAATCTGAGCGATATTAATGATGAACAATGCAACGAGCACGATCACTGAGAGCGCCCCGGCTATACCCAGGTTGTTCTGGCCTTGGAAAGCGACGTTATAGATCAGTTGCACGACGGTGATGGTGCTGTTGTCGGGTCCGCCCTTGGTCAGGATGTAGAACTGTTCGAAAGCGAGAAGCGAGCCAGTGACGCACAGCACCGTCGTCAGCGCCAAAGTCGGACGAAGAAGCGGAAGAGTTATTCCTGTGAAGGTTTGCCATTTGCCCGCTCCATCGATCCGGGCCGCCTCAAAAACATCTTCAGGAATCCCCTGCAGCCCGACGAGCATTAGAAGCATGTAGAAGCCGGCAAAACGCCAGACAATCAGGAAGACCGTCGAAAACAACGCCCCGTTGGGTGTACCGAGGAACGTGAACCCCCACGCTTTCATCAAGCCAGCGAACGGACCTGCGATCGGGGAGTAAAGCACGTAAAAGAGGAGTGAAGCTGAAGCAAGGCCAAGCGCGCTTGGGATGAGAAACGACGTCCTCAAGAAGCCTTTCCAACGGGTGGATTCCTGAACAAGCATGGCGAGTCCGAGGCCAAGGCCCATGAGCACTACGGTGGCGAGCACCGTGTACTTAAGAGTGAAGACAATCGAATCGACAAAGAATCGGTTCGAAACGGCCTTCTGATAGTTAGTCGGGAAGTTGATCCCTTGATTCCCGCTGAGCAAGGGCCAATTCGATCCCGACATTTGTAAGACGAGAACGAGAGGAAGTACGAAGAGCAGGATCACAAAGATCACGGTTGGTGACGCGTACGCCCATCCCCGCACCGCTTCCTTACGGGCTCGCTTTGACGAATATCTCCCGATGCGGCCAGCCTTGTCAGGATGTTCGGTAGCGCTCATGATCTGCCTTTCGCGACGGGTCGGCCGACAATGCTTGGCATCGTCGGCCGACTTAAGGATCTACTGGCCGAGAACTGAAGCTACGGCGTCATTGTCCTTGTTCACGGTGGTGCCGTCGCCGAGCACAGCTCTACGCACCATGGCCAGCCAGGGGCTGTCTGAGGCGTTGAACGCTTGCTGGAAATTGAGTGAAACCGGGGTCTCGCCTTTCGCCGCCACTTGGTTAATGGTCACCAGCCGTGGGTCTTTCTTCGAATACTCGTTGTTAGCTAGGTCCGAACGAGACACGACATCGCTGTCTTTCGCGAGGACTCCCACTTGGGCCTTCTCCGACATCATCCAGCTCAGGAAGCTCCACGCCTGTGCGGTGTGCTTGGAGTCCTTGGAGATTCCGAGACCGTCACCACCGACAAAAGTGGAAGCACCACCGTTCACACCAGGAATGCCCGCAACGCCTGCATCGAAGGAGGTCGACGACAGCAGTGTGGCTGGATAGAACATCTCACCGACCTTGCCCTGAGTGAATCCTGCAGTCCAGGTTGCCCCTGTCTCATCTTTCGACGAGGGCAGGACTGCCCCTGATTTCCAAAGATCACGCCAGGTCGAATACACCGTCTTGGCCGTGGGGCTGGCCAGAAGTGACTTGCTCCCGTGCGAACCCAGCACCTGGTCACCAGAAGCCCAGATCGTGGGGAACCAGGTGAAAACTAGGCATCCCCCGCAGTTCAAGCCTGTGGCCGTGCCGTAGGTGTCAAGCTTGTGAAGTGCCTGAATTTTCTTCGCGTTATCGGCATATTCGGCCAGCGTGGTGGGAGCCTTTTCGGGGTCGAGACCAGCCTCCTTGTATAACGCCTTGTTCCAGAACAGCATCGACAGGTCCAAAACAAACGGGAGCACATGCTCCTTCCCGTCAACAGTGCCCGCGCTGAGGTGCCCCTTGTTTATGGAACTTTTGTACGGCAACGCGTTCACCTTGGCGGTGATGTCCTGGAACAGGCCCTGCTTCGCCCAATTCGGGACATAGACAATATCCGAGGCGAAAAGGTCGGGAAGGCTTTTCGCGCCAGCTGCAGCGCCCACTTTTGCGACGTAATCATCGTTGGGAACCACAGTGAGCTGGACTTGATTCTTATGGCTCGAGTTGTAGGCGGACACAAGGAGCTTCGCCTGCTTCTCGAGCGGAGCGCGCGTCCACAGTGTCAACGTGGAACCGTCATCAACGCCATTAATTCCGGCGCCCGCCAGGCCATTGTTGGACGGAGTGTTCCCTCCGTTGCTCGAACAAGCTGCCAGCCCAAAAACCAAGATTGCTGCTGCCGCCACTGCGATTTTGCGTTTCTTCGACATGGTGTGATTGTTACTCTTCACGGGATCTGCCTCTCCTTTGCGCTCTCCGTTGAGCGGACCCGTGTCGGGTCCGATGACTCTGTGAAGCCAGGCTTCTCGAAAGAACCGAAAGGCTTTTCGGCAACCATAGAGCCTGAATATCTGCTCGTCAAGTACATTTATGCACTAGCGTCTAAATGCGGAGAAAGGCGTTTCGTGGTCAACCCTGATCGGTCGAATCGAAAAGTTTCGACTCTGAATGACGTCGCCATACGCGCTGGTGTTTCTTTGGCGACGGCGTCGAAGGCACTCAATGGCCGAAGAGAAGTGGCCCCTGCCACTCGGCAGCGGGTTCTTACAGCTGCGCAAGAGATCAG
>JAYTGQ010000243.1:0-2328 GCA_043733345.1 Schlesneria sp. | reverse complement strand
GGCTCCCTGAATCTCGTAAGACTCCGGTGGATAAATGATCTCGGCCACGCCTCTTCCTTTCGTGTCTTTCGAGTATTTCGTGGTTCAAACTCTTCGGCCTTACTTGTCTTCATCCCGCTTGCGCTTCAGCGCGAGCAAGCGTTCGGTGGTGGAGGTCGGTTTGGATTCGTGGCCGGTCGGGGCAGAAGGAGTTGTCGGTGATTGAGACTTCGCCGTTGGAGTCGCGGGCTGCGACGATCTGGATCGGGGCGGGACGTTGCTCGATGAGATCGGCATCGTTCGTTCACTCTTGCGAGATTGAAGGGCCGCGCTGACCGATTGTTTGCGTTCGAGGAGTGCTCCCATCGTGGCGGTCGAGGGGGCGCGGCGTTGCATCGTGACGGCCTTCCAGATCGATGCGAAGTCGATCTGAATCCGGCGGATCGCCACGTCGAGCGGCACCAAGATTGCCAGCGCGATCAGGAACCAATCGAAGATCGGCTTCGAGCTGCGTTTCGGGGCGCGGCCGCGCGTGTAGATCGCGTCCTTGGTCGGATCGCCACTGAGCATCTTGCCGCCAGTCTTGTCAGCGATCTCTTGCAGCGCCTGACGGTTCGAGCGGAAGCGCAGGTATTCGGGCGAGTACGAGACGATGAAGCCGCCGAAGGCCAAGTCCTTTCTGTCGCCTCCCAAACCCTGCGCGATCGCGTGATAACGGCCATGCCCCCACAGCGGCACCGTCGCCTGATAGCGTCGCGGGCCGACCTGCTTCAGTTGGATGTTCTCGGTCTTCTGTCCCGGCCCCGACAGCTTCGCGTTCAGTTCGAGGAACGCTTCGTCGGGATGAAAGTCTTCCACGACGATGACCGCGTCGCCGCCCGAGGTCTGCGTGGACATGCGCAAATGTCCGTCCTTCTTCACGCGGCTGATGTCGGTGAGTAACTGTTTGACGAACGGCTGGAAGCGATCCCACGTCTGCCAGTTCGTGCCCCAGTTCGTGCTGAAGTCGGAGGTGAACGCCGCCGTCTTGCCGAGTCCGTGTTGCCAGACCGACAGCACCGGATCGAGCGAATCGGACTGCTCGGCGTCGGGCGGGCCGTTCAGAATCTGCATGGCCGGGTGTCCCTTGGCTGTCGTGATGACGTAGCCCTTCAGTTCGGGCATCCCCTCCAACCCTTTGACCACGGGCGACGGGAAGCCGATCGTCGGCACGAAGACTTTGTTTTGGAGCAGGCTCCGTTTGAGCGTCTTCGACTCCTTGATGAAGATCGCGGGGAGCTGGTTCGGGTCTTCGGGAAAGTAGTAGCGCCCGCCGGTCACTTCGGCGACGCCCTGCATCTTCGAGATGTCGAGTCCGCCGTGCGGAAACACCGCCACCATCGAGACGCTGATCTGCGCGTCCCTGAATTCCTGAACGAGCGCGGGAGTCGGAGCCTGCGGGTCGCCGTCGCTGATAATGATCATGTGCCTCGTGGCGGCATCGCTCTTCTTGAGTCCCTTCAAGCCCATCTGCATCGTGTTCTGGAAACTGGGCATGTCACCGATCGAGGCCCCGTTGATGAGCGGCACCAATTCCTCGTACTTGGCGGCGGGCGTCAGCTCGAACAGCCAGTCCTCGCCCTTCTCGGTGTAGGCCAAGACGCCGACTTCGTCCTGCGCCCCCAAGACCTTGATCGCCTGCTTCGTGATCCGCTTGCCCCAGGTGTTGCCTTCGGGGAACTCGCAGGTGTGGAGGATGATGGCGAGAGCACCCTTCGGGAGCACCTTCTTCTGCGAGACATCCATCGTCACGGGCAAGATGTCTTCGATGACCGTGCGGTGATAGCCGCCGGGACCGAAGCTGTTCGGGCCACCGACCATCAGAAAACCAGCGCCCAGGTTGTAGACCGCGTCGCGCACGGCCTGCATCTGCTGGACGTTGAATTCGTCGTGCGGCACGTTGCAGAAGATGATCGTGTCATAGGGCATCAGCGACGCGGCGTCGCTCGGCAGGTCCGACCCCGCGATGACCTCGACGGCTCGCTCACCCTCCGTGATCGCCGCTGCCAGCCGCTCCCAATCGCGGCGGTCGCCCACGCTGTCGGTGACGAGCAGTACTTTGCCCTCACCCTCGACGAAGATGTAGTTCAGCACCGTGTTGTTCTGGTTGAGGCTGTCCTGCGCCTTCGGCACTTCAATCGTCGCTGTGTATTCGTAGTAGCCCGCCGACCGGAGCGTGATGGGAACCGAGTACCGGTTCTTACCGGCTTTGTAGTCCACTTCCTGCTCGGCGATGACGTTGCCGTTCTCACGCAGGACCAGCTTCCCTTTGCCATCGCTCAGTGACGACAGGACCATCGCCGTTTCATA